>NZ_JBHVST010000048.1:0-85151 GCF_042885015.1 Streptomyces sp. NPDC058086
TACGAGGGCCTGCGCCCGGCACGCCGAGAGCACGCACCTGACCCCGCGGGGCCCGCCCTCCGGGCGGACGACGGGAATTTGACGACAGGACCTAGTCCTCCCAGTCGGAGTCCGACCTGCCCCTGCGGCGGCCGAAGAAGTTCGGGGTGACGCGCGCGGCCTGGACCACGTTGACGCCCACGATGCCGGCCCAGGCGACCAACAGGCCGGACAGATGCGCCACGCCGCCGCCGATCGCGGACAGAGGGACCGCCAGGACCAGTGACACGATCCCGAAGCCGAAGCGCTCCCCCCACGAATCCGACGTCCCCTCCGGGGAGCGCGTACCGCGGGCCACCACCATCTGCTGCTCGGCCAGCTGCCGCCGTACCCGGCGGTCCACCGCGCCGTCGAGGCGCTGTTCGACCTTCTCCAGGAACGAGTCGACGAGCGCGGACTCGTATTCCTCGCCCAACTCCCTGCGTGCGTGCAGGGTGGCGTCGAGTTCCTTCTTCAGTTCGGCGTCGCCGCCCGCTTCCCTACCGGTCATGCTGTCCAGGTTAGGGAGCGACGGCCCCCGTGGCACTGGGGATAGCCCCCCTGTCGGGGCTGGGCTGCACCCCCCCGGGGGCGCAGCCGGGGCCAGTACCCCGAGCGCACCGGTCGCGCCGGCCGCCGTGAGACCCGACATCCGCCGGACACGCTCTAGGGGAGGAGGGTGACCAGGCTGGAGTCGAGGTCGAACCGCGCGGCGGCCACATGCGCCGGGGTGAAGGCCGGGTCCGCCCGGATCGCGTCCCGGACCCAGGCCGCGTGCGCCCGCACGGTGTGGTCGGCCCAGTCCCCGGGCACCGCCCGGGTACGGAGCGCCGCCGGCGTGATCTCGTCCACCAGAAGGCCGAGATGGCCGGGCACGGGCGCCCCGGTACGGAGGTGTTCGAGCGTCGCCGCGACGGCCCCGCAGCGCTCGTGCCCCAGTACCAGCACGAGGGGAACGCCCAGCTCCTCCACCCCGTACTGGATGGATCCGAGGACCGCCTCGTCGAGCACCTGCCCGGCGGTCCTTATGCAGAGCAGGTCCCCGATCCCCTGGTCGAAGACCAGCTCGGGCGGGACGCGGGAGTCGATGCAGCCGACGACGACCGCGAACGGGTGCTGCCCGGCGGCGAGGACATGCCGCCGGGCGCGCTCCTCGTGCGGATGACGGGGACGTCCGGCGGCGTACCGCCTGTTGCCCGCGAGGAGTTCGTCGAGCGCCGCGCGGGCGGTCGCCGGCCGGGAGCGGGGTGCGGCGACGGCCGGAGCCGACGCCGTGGTGGTGAGTACGGAGGCGGTGGTCGCCGCCAGAAAGGCCCTGCGGTTCGAGGGCATGACGCTCCCTCAGGAGTTGTGCCTGTAGCGCCAAATCACCGTACGCACACGCACACTCACCCTGAGTGTCGATTTAATGATCCTTGATTGAATCGTCGTCAGATCATCGCTGCCGGGATACCGCCCCTTGATCCGGCGGCGGAGCTGTCCGCGGGGAGGTCCAGGGGCCGCAGTTCGTCCGCGTACGAGACGGAGATCCGGCGCATCAGGCCGTCCTCGGTGATGTCGTACTGGCCCAGGCGCCACAGCGGCGGCGAGTACGCGTGGATCGACACCGCGTCGTCGGTGGCGCCGGTGAGACGGTGGATGTGCTCGGGACCGAAGCAGAAGGACTCGCCCGTGCCGACGGTGACGGACAGATGGCTGCCGCCGATGCGCGGGTTGGACTCGGTCAGCGCTCCCTGCACGACGCCGACCGCGCCGGAGGAGATGTCGTGGTCGTGCCAGCCGGTGTCGTTGCGCCGGGTCCAGCACAGCAGCCAGACATCGACGTACTCGTCGCGGTACAGCGACGCGTAGTGCCGCTCCTCGTCGGAGAACGCGACCTGTTCGCGCCAGAGTTCGGGGCGGGTGGCGAGGTCGTCGACGAGGGCCTGGAGCTCGCGCTTGTCGAGCGTGCGGTCCGGCAGGGCCTCGTACGTCATGGGGTGGCTCCCTTCAGGAGGCGGGCGGGGTTGGCGGTGCGCAGGGCGTGGACGGCGGCAGCCGCGCCGAGGTCGGGGACGGTGGGGGAGGCGTAGGGGCGGTCGCTGCCGCTGACGACCACGTCGATGCCGACGGCCCGCACCAGCGAGTCCACGGCGCGCGTCCCGTACGACGAGGTCTCGTAGAAGGCGTTGAAGTCGACCTCCCCACGCCCGCCGCCGCGCGCCGCGAACCGCTCGCCGTGCAGTGGGGCGAGGCCCGCGAGGGCGGCGAAACAGACGCGCAGACGGGGGTGACGGGTGCGGCCGAAGGCGCGGAAGGCGAACCAGGACGCGTGCATCTGGTGGACGTACGGGACCAGCGCGGGCCACCAGGGCGGGGTGCCAGGGGTGGGCGGGGCCGTTCCCGGGTGGACGAACAGCGGCTTGTCGTGGCGGGTGAGGGCGTCGAGGAGGGGCGCGCAGAAGTCCCAGCCGGCCGCGTCCAGCAGGGCGGTGGCGGGGAGCTGGAGGCCCGCGCAGCCGCGGCGGAGTTCGCGCTCGACCGCGTCTGGGTCCGGTTCCGACAGGCAGGCGGAGGCCCAGACGCCGAAGGGGGCCGGGAGCGCGAGGGCGCCGTCGTGGAAGGCGGCGAGCAGCGGGGCGGCCTCGGCGGACGGCAGGTGTTCGATGCCGAGCGGGCTGGAGAGGGAGACCAGGGCCAGGTCCAGGCCGTCGGCGTGGGCGAGCGCGGTGCGGGCCGTGACGTCGTGGTCGGCCGGGGCGACCTCGTACGGCGGCTCGCCCGCCAGGTGCAGGGTCCAGCCGTCGAGGTACGGCGGTGCGGTGCGGGCGCGCAGCAGCTCGACGAAGGCGGGCGGCCAGATGTGCTGGTGGACGTCGGTGGGCACGCGGCGGTCCTCGCTGGGTGTACTGAGGTTAAGCGCTTCACTGATGCGATTAACTTAAGCGGTTAACAAGGAGGCGTCAAGCGTGCGGACGGGGCGGGGACTGGGTGTGGGCGGGGTGTGGGCGGGGGCGGAGACGGGGGTGGAGGCGGTGCGGGTGGGGGGTCGGCCGGAGGATCGGCCAGGGGCCGACCGGGCCGTGCGCCCACAATGTGGACGCGTCCCGGTAGGCTTCCCGGCATGGCCAGGCCCAATAAGCGCACCACCCTCCGGGAGGTGGCCGAGGCCACGGGCCTCTCCACCGCCGCCGTCTCCTACGCCCTGCGTGGCAAGCACGTCTCGAAGGAGACCGAGGAACGGGTGCGCAAGGCCGCCGCCGACCTCGGCTACGAGGCCGACCCCATCGCCCGCGCCCTCGCCAGCGGTCGCACCAGCATGGTCGGTGTCCTGGCGGGCGATCTCCAGGACCTCTGGCAGCAGCAGCTGATGGCCGCCATCGGCCGTGAGCTGCTGGCCGGCGACCGCTACGCGCTGATCCTCGACGCGGGCGGCGACCCCGACCGTGAGCTGAAGCTCGCCAAGCAGCTGCGCGACCAGCGTGTCGACGCGCTGCTGGTGTCGCCGGTGAACCCCTCGGCCGAGGGGTGGGCGGCGATCGCCGAGGCGTTGCCGGTGGTGGCCGTCGGCGACTCGCTCAGCACGGCCCGTACCGCCGGGCAGGTCATCTTCGACAACCGGGCCGGCATCGACTCCGTCCTGGAATATCTCTACGGGCTCGGCCACCGCCGGGTGACCGTGCTGACCCCGACCCGGCCGAGCACGCCCGACCGGCCCGCCGACGTGTACGTCCGCGAGGCCGCCGAACGGCTCGGGCTGCGTGCCGAACTGGTCCCCTGTCCGCAGGAGTTGGGCGAGGCCACGGTCGTCGCCCGACGCCTCCTGGACGGGCCCCGGCCCGCGACCGCCGTCTTCTGCTTCTCCGACTCACTGGCGTACGGGGTGTACGCCGCCGCCGCCGAGGCCTCGCTCTCCGTCGGCCGGGACGTCTCCGTGGTCGGCTTCGACGACCACCCCGTGTCCCGGGTCCTCACCCCACCGCTGACCACGGTGGACTGGGGCCTCCCGGAGATCGCCGCGGAGGCCGCACGCCTGACCGTCGCGGCGATCGAGGGGAAACGGGTCCGCAAGAAGCGGATCCTGTGCGCGCCGAGGATGAGCGAACGGGGCTCAGCGGTCCGGGTGTAGTCCCCAGGTTCCGCGCCCCCGCCGCCCCTACCCGTCCCATCCCCACTCGGGGGCTCCGCCCCCAAACCCCCGATCGGCCTGAACGGCCTCGTCCTCAAACGCCGGACGGGCTGAAAGACGCGCGCCGGCGCTTGTGAGGGGCGCGGGGAACTGCGCGACCAGCCCCCACTCACCCGCAGCCGACAAACCCACCCGGGGGGCCTGGGGGCGGAGCCCCAGGTTGAGGATGGGACGGGTAGGGGCGGCGGGGGCGAGGGAATGCCCCCCCGGCCCCGACGGCACCCGACCGCTCACGCCAGCTTCTTGCTCTTCAGCCACGCGTCGGCGACCGCGTCCGGGTCCTTCTTCTCCTTGTCCACCAGGCGGTTGAGCTTGGTCAGTTCCTCGGAGGTGAGGACGTTGCCGAGGGTGGCCAGGGCCTTGCGGACCTTCGCGTCGGCCTTGCGGGAGGCGATGAGGGGGACGATGTGCTGGGAGGGGATCAGGTTGAGGGGGTCGGTGAGGACGACCCAGCCGTTCTCGATGACGTCCACGTCCGTGGTGAAGACGTTGGCGACGTCGATGTCGCCCTTCTTCAGGGCGCCCTTGACCAACGGGCCCGAGGAGTCGAGGGACTTGAACTCCTTGAACTCCACGCCGTAGCGGTCCTTGAGGCCCACCACGCCGACGACCCGCTTCTTCATCTCGGCGGCGGCACCCAGGACCAGTTCGCCGTTGGCCTTGCGCAGGTCGGCGAGGGAGGTCAGACCGTACTTGGCCGCCGTCTCCTTGGTGACGGCGAAGCTGTCGCGGTCCTCGGCCGCCGCGTAGGGGAGGACTTCGAGGCCGCCGGGGAGCACGGTCGTCAGCGTGTTCTGCATCGCGCCGGCCTCGGTGTCCGTGGCCTTCGCGTCCAGGTACAGGAGCAGGCTGCCCTGGTACTCGGGGAGGAGGTCGATGTCGCCGCCCTCCAGCGCGGGCACGACGATCTCGCGCGAGCCGAGGTTGGGGCGGACCTTCGTCTTGATGCCCGCGGCTCCCAGGACACCCGCGTACAGGTAGCCGAGGATCTGGTTCTCGCTGAAGTTGGCGGTGCCGATGGTCAGGCCGCCGGCGCTCGATCCGGAGCCGCCACCGCTGCCGCTGCTGGAGCTGTCGAGCGAGGTGATGCCGCTGCTGCAGGCGGCCAGGGCGGGGACGGAGGCCGCGGCGAAGAGGCCGCCGAGCAGAGTCCTACGGTTCATGGTTCTTCGGCTCCTCAGTGGGCGGCGGTACGACGGTGACGGAACAGGTAGCGCTGGAGTCCGGCCAGCGCGAGGTCGAGCACGACGGCGACGATCGCGACCAGCGCCGCCCCGCCGAGGACCTGGACGAGGTCGCGCTGCGCCAGGCCGTCGAAGACGTACCGGCCGAGGCCGCCGAAGCTGACGTACGCGGCGATCGTGGCGGTGGACACCACCTGGATGAGGGAGAGACGCAGGCCCGTCATGATCAGGGGAAGGGCGAGCGGGATCTCGACCTGGAACAGGACCTGGTGGCCGCGCATGCCCTGGCCCCGCGCCGCGTCCTTCACCTCCGGGTCGACGGCGCTCATGCCGGCGTAGGTGTTGGTGACGATGGCCGGTACCGCGAGGACGACAAGGGCCACGTACACCGACCACAGGGACAGGCCGCTGTCCAGGAAGACCAGGACGACCAGGCCCACGGTCGGCAGCGCGCGGCCGAAGGAGGACAGGTTGATGGCGAGGAACGCGCCCTTGCCGGTGTGACCGATCAGCAGGCCCAGCGGCAGCGCGATCGCGGCCGCGATGAGCGTGGCGAAGAGCGAGTACTCCAGGTGCTCCGCGATGCGGTGCGCGATGCCGTCGGTGCCGGCCCACTGATCGCCGCTGACCAGCCACTTGGCGAGGTTCTTGAAGAGTTCGTACATGTCAGGCTCGCCGCCTCGTCCACGGAGTGAGTACGTACTGGATCGCGACCAGCAGCGCGTCCGCGACCAGCGCGAGCAGCAGGGTCAGGACCACGCCGACGATCACCGGCGTCGGGAAGTTGCGCTGGAAGCCGTCCGTGAAGAGCTGGCCGAGTCCGCCGTCGCCGATGTAGGTGGCGACGGAGACCAGGGAGATCGACATGACCGTCGCGATCCGGACGCCCGCCATGATCACGGGGAGGGCGAGCGGGAGTTCGACGGTGAGCAGGGTCCGCAGCGGGCGGGTGCCCATCGCCTTGGCGGCTTCCTTGGTCTTCACGGGGACCGAGTCGAGGCCCTCGACCGTGTTCCGGAGCAGGACGACCAGGGTGTAGACCGTCAGGCCGATGACCGTGGTGGTGCGGGTCAGGCCGCTCACCGGGAGCAGGAGGACGAAGATCGCGATCGACGGGATCGTGAACAGGACGTTCGAGAGGCCGAGAAGCACGCCGCGCAGGGCGCGCACCCGGTGGGCCACGACGGCCAGCGGGAGGGAGATCAGCAGGCCGAAGAAGACGGCCAGCAGCGCGGCCTGGAGGTGGGAGAGGGCGAGGGAGGCGAGGTCGTGGGTGTGGTCGCCTATCCAGGACCAGTCGACGGTCATATCGCCACGCTCGCGGTGCCGTGGGTGCCGTGCGCCTTGCTCGCGTGCTCGTGGATGTCGTCGCGGGAGGTGACGCCGGTGAGCACGCCGTCGGCGTCCACACGTGCCACCAGTCCGGTGGGCGAGGCGATGGACTCGTTGAGCGCCGCCAGCAGGGAGTCGGTGTCCTTGAGCGGTCGTACGGGGAGTTCGGCGTCGTCCGCCGTCGCACGCCAGTGCCGCGGCTTGCGGGCCTCGTCGAGGACGAGGGTCCAGGCGCCGCCCTCGGGGGCCGCGCCCTGCGGTACGTCGGCGAGGTGCTGGAGCGAGAGGAGCTTGAGGCCCCGCTCGGCGCCGAGGAAGTCGGCGACGAAGTCGTCCGCGGGGCGGGCGAGCAGGTCGGCCGGGGTCGCGCACTGCACCAGATGGCCGCCGGTGCGGAAGATCGCGATCTGGTCGCCGAGCCGGACGGCCTCGTCGATGTCGTGGGTGACGAAGACGATGGTCTTGCTGAGCTCCTTCTGGAGGCGGAGCAGTTCGTCCTGGAGCTGGGTGCGGACGACCGGGTCGACCGCGCCGAAGGGCTCGTCCATGAGCAGGACGGGCGGGTCGGCGGCGAGCGCGCGGGCCACGCCGACGCGCTGCTGCTGGCCGCCGGAGAGCTGGTGCGGGTAGCGCTTGCCGGCGTCGGCGGCGAGACCGACGGTCTCCAGGAGCTCGGCCGCCCGCGCCCTGGCCTTCTTGCGGCCCCAGCCCAGCAGCAGCGGCACGGTGGCGATGTTGTCGAGCACCGTGCGGTGCGGGAAGAGGCCGGCCTGCTGGATGACGTAGCCGATGGAACGGCGCAGTTCGGCCGCGTCCTGCTCGAGGACGTCCTTGCCGCCGACGCGGATGGTGCCGGAGGTCGGATCGACCATCCGGTTGATCATCCGGAGGGTGGTGGTCTTACCGCAACCGGAAGATCCGACGAGGACGGTCACGCCCCCTTCCGGCATCTCCAGAGAGAGGTCGTGGACTGCGGTGGTGCCGTTGGGGAAGCGCTTGTGGACCGTGTCGAACTGGATCATGAGGTGTCCCTTGCCCGGTCTGCATATCGTCATGCAGAGTTCTCTGTACCTGAATAGGTTGTCAACGGCCCGGTGTTAATCGCTGGTTACTTATGACCGCCAGGCAAGATCCAATGTCGGGATTGAGGGGAGTTTGAGCTCTATGTCGTCTCGAAATGCGGACACGCCGAGTGCGGTGGTGGCCGGTCTCACCGCCGGTCTGGTGGTGCTCGACGGGTGCAGCACCGGTGTCGCCGACATCGTGCGGCTCGCCGACGGGGCCGCGCGGCCCGTTCCCGGCACCGAGGCGATGAAGCGCGTCGAGCAGTCCTGGGACGCAGCCCGGCAGATCGCCGCCACCGGCCGCGTCTACGGGCGCTCCACCGGCGTCGGCGCCAACCGGAACGAGGACGTGCCGACCGAGGCCGCCGCCGAGCACGGGCTGCGCCTGCTGCGCAGCCACGCCGGTGCCATCGGTGAGGAGCTCCCCGCCCGCCAGGTCCGGGCCATGCTCGCCGTCCGCGCCAACCAGCTCCTGGCGGGCGGAGCGGGCCTGCGCCCCACCGTCGTCACAGCTCTGTGCGAGGCCCTGGAGACCGGCGCGTACCCGGTCGTGAACGAGTTCGGGTCGGTGGGTACGGGGGATATCGCGGCGCTGGCCCAGGTGGGGCTGGCGCTGGTGGGGGAGCATCCCTGGCGGGGGCCGGACGGCTCACGGACGTCGTCCGTACCGTCCGGGCCGCGGTCCCCGGGACAGGGGGCGCCGCTAGCGGGGCAGGGAGTGTCGTCCCAGGGCCAGGGCCAGGGCCAGAGCCAGAGCCAGAGCCAGAGTCAGGGTCAGAGCCAGGGCCAGAGCCACGGTCCGTCGGCTCAGGGGCTGTCGCCGCTCGGTCTCGGGGAGAGGGTGACGTCCTTCGGGGAGGAGGTGTCGTCCGTCGGACAGGGCCTGCCCCCCGAACCCCAGCCCCTCGACAACAACGACGCCCTCGCCCTCATCAGCAGCAACGCCCTCACCCTCGGGCAGTCCGCGCTCGCCCTGGACGAACTGCGGGGGCTGATCGAGGCCACACAGGTCGTCGCCGCGCTGTCACTGCTGGCCGTCGACGGATCGCACGAGGCGTACGCGGCACCCGTGCACGCCGCGCGCCCGCACAAGGGCTCGGCCGAAGTCGCCCGTCGGATGCGGGAGTTGATCGGAGCGGCGGACCGGCCCACCCCGCCGCTCGGGCGGATCCAGGACCCGTACGGCTTCCGGTGCGTCCCGCAGATCCACGGGCCCGCGCAGGACGCCGCGGACGCCCTCGAAGGGGTCCTGGTCGTCGAGATCAACGCCGCCGCCGAGAACCCCCTCATCTCACCCGAGGACATGGCCGCGTACCACCACGGCGGCTTCTACCAGGCTCAACTCGCCCTCGCGCTGGACCACTTCAGGCTCGCCGTCACACAGGTGGCGCGGCTGTCGACCTCGCGGCTCTCCACCCTCAACGAACCCGCCTACACCCGCCTGCGCCCCTTCCTCGCCGACCACGAGCCCGCGTCCTCCGGCGTGATGATCCTGGAGTACGCCGCCGCGGCCGCCCTCGGCGACCTGCGCGCCTTCTCCGCGCCCGCCTCGCTCGGCCACGCTGTACTCTCCCGGGGCGTCGAGGAACAGGCGAGCTTCGCCTCGCTCGCCGCACGGCAGACACTGCGGGCGTGCGGTGCCTACCGTCTCGTCGTGGGCTGCGAACTGGTCTCCGCCGTACGGGCGCTGCGCCAGCGCGATCTGCGGCCCGACCCGGAGCTGCCGGTCGGACGGGCGATGGAACTGGCCGAGTCCGTGCTCGGCCTGGACCAGACCGACCGGCCGCTGACGGACGACGTGACGGCGGCGGCCGCGCTGCTCGACCGGTTCACGGACATCTGGAGGGGGAGCGAGTCATGAGCGTGGACAGGAGCATGGACGTGAGCGCGGAGGCGAAGGCCGGCGTGAAGGCCGACGTGAAAGCCGGCGGCGTGAAAGCCGACGTGAAAGCCGGCATGGATGCCGGTGTGAAGGCCGACGAGAGCGTGATGGACAGTCCCGCCGGGCGGCTGCAGGCGCTCTTCGAGGGGCACCGGCTGACGCCCACCCAGCGGCGCATCGCGCACAGCATGGTGCGCAGCGCCGCCGACGTGCCGTTCCTCTCCAGCGTCGAACTCGCCGAACTCGCCGGGGTCAGCCAGCCCTCCGTCACCCGCTTCGCGGTCGCGCTCGGCTTCGACGGCTACCCGGCGCTGCGCAAGCACCTGCGCGAGGTCGCGCCCACCGAACAGTCGGCGACCCCGGGCTCGTACAACGAGTACCAGCAGGCCGTCGAGGCCGAGATCGAGAACCTGAAGCACCTCGCCGAGGTGCTCGCCGACCCGCGCCCGGTGCAGCGCGCGGGACGGCTGCTCGCCGCCTCCCGTCCGCTCCCGGTGCTCGGACTGCGCGCCGCCGCCTCCCAGGCGTACGGCTTCGCGTACTTCGCCGCCAAGGTCCACCCGGACGTACGGCTGCTGCACGAGGGCGGCACCATGCTGCACGACCGCATCGACGCGGCCGTCCACGCCGGAGCCACCGCCCTGCTCTGCTTCGCGCTGCCCCGCCACCCGCGCGAGGTCGTGGACTCGCTCGCCTACGCCAAGGGGGCCGGGCTGACGGTGGTGACGGTCGCGGACTCCGCGTTCGCGCCGGTCGCCAAGGTCTCGGACCTTCTCCTGCCCGCCGCCGTCGGCACCGGACTCGCCTTCGACACGGCCTGCTCCCCGATGCTCCTCGGGCGCGTCCTTCTGGAAGCGATGTGCGACGACATCCCGGACGCCCAGACGCGGCTGGAGGAGTTCGACGCGCGGGCGGCGGCCAGGGGCCTGTTCGTGGAGTAGCCGCGGTCCCATGCGGGGGCCGGGGTTCGGCGGAGTAGTCACGGTTCGGTGGAGTGGCCCCGCTTCTCAGACTCGTCTCACCTTCGCTCGTTAGCGTGCGCGCCCAAAGACGCTGAAGACGCAAGCAGCCGAAGACGCAAGCACGGGAGGCGGAGAACGTGGCGCGCGGAGGGCAGGGCCTGGCTCGGGTGGCCGTCGTGGTGAGGGCCGGGGCGGCACCACTGTGGTGGTTCGGGGTGTTCGCGGCCGGTATCGGGGTGCTGTTGCCGGGGCTGACCGGACGCCGGATCGGGGTCATGGCCGGGGCCGCGCTGTTCATCCTCGCGGCCGTCGTGGTGGCGTACACCCGCAGGAAGCGGTACGCCGCACTCGTCCGCTCGGCCGCACGCGCGAGCAAGCAGGACGTGCTCCAGGACCGGGCCGTGACGGTACGCAACTGGCGCCGGGGTCATCGCCGGTGGCTGCTGCTCGCCTTCGTGGCCGCGCTCGGCAGCTCCTTGGCGGTGCCCGCCGCGGGCGGCATGCTGCTCGCCGGTGCGGGCGTCGGGCTGTGGCTGAAGGCCGGCTGGCTCGGGCGCCGGGAACGGGCCGAGGAGGCCCTGATCTGGGTGCGCGTCGACTGGCTCGGCCGACGCGCCGGTGCTCCCGCCGGAAAGCCGGTCAAGGCCTGCCGGGCCATCGGAGTGGCGGCCGGCGACGCCGCGCCCGGCGGAGCGCGACGCCGCTGACCCGAGGCGGCGACCGAGGGTCGCTACACCTCGAGGTCCGCCTCGATCCTCTTCAGCTGGTGCCGGGCCATCGCCAGGTTGGCCCGCTTGGCGTCGAGGACCAGGTACAGGAAGAGCCCGTTGCCGCCGCGCCCCTTGATCAGCCGGATCAGGTGGTACTGGTCGGACAGCGTGATCAGGATGTCCTCGATCTCGCCCTTCAGCCCGAGGTGCTCCATGGTGCGGATCTTGGCGCGGACCACGTCGGTGTTGCCGGCCGCCGCCACGGTGAGGTCGAAGCCCTTGCTGCCGCCGATCGTGCCCAGCGCCATTCCGCTGGTGTAGTCGACGAGGGCGGCTCCGGTCGCGCCCTCGATGGAGGCGAGTGCTTCCTTCAGCGCGGTTTCGGTGTTGGTCATGGTGTGGTTCTTCCTTTCGGGTTGTCGGCCCGACTTTTCGGTCCGACTCTCGGGCCGACTCTTCGGTCAGCTTTCCGATGCGGTGGGGGCGTTGGGGGTCGGGGTCGGGGGCGTGCGGGGCGTGCCGCGCGCCGTACGGGTGCGCGTCGGCATGGAGGCGGGCCGCGCGGGAGCCCGCGCCGGAGCGACCGGTTCACCGCGCGCCGTCGCGGCCTCCACGAGCTCGCCGATCCGGGTACCGGAACGGCGCCCCTCCAGATGCAGCCGGCCGACATTGACCCGGTCCTGGGCCAGCAGCGTCAGCACGGCGGAGCCGCCCGCCGCGTACGTCGCCACATAGCCGTCGACGCCGCGCACCAGCAGTTCGCGGAACTCGCCCTGCCCGGTGGCGTCCGCCATCCGCACGGCCACCCCCAGCGCGGCCGCGGTGAGCGCGGCCACGCCCTCGGGCTCCACTCCGGGCGTGTCGTGGGCGAGTACGAGTCCGTCGACGCTGGCCGCCAGCGCACCGGTCAACTGGGGCACGCGGGCCCTCAACCGGTGCAGCTCGTCGAGGACTTCGGGTTCCGCCGCCATCAGCAGTCTCCTCTCGGCACGCTGTCGCAGCGCGCGGATCACAGGGCCTCCAGCGCGTCTCGGAGCCGGCGCAACAACGCGACGTCGGGATCGGCGGAAGACTGGGTGAGCACCTTGGGCAACGGCGCACGCTCCGGCGCGTTCGCCGCCGTGACGAACCCGGCCGCGGCCAGCCGGCGGACGTCGACGAGGGTGTGGAACGCGGGCCGCCCCAGGGCGAGCGAGATGTCCGACGCCGTCCGCAGACCGTCCACCCGGCCGAGCACGGCCCACTGGCGCAGGGGGACCGACGGCTCGGCGGCGCGCCGGGCGCGCGCCAACGGGGCGGTGTCCGTCGCCGGGTCGGGCCAGACCCGGTGCAGCAGTTGGCGGCGGCGCAGCGTCTCACGCTCCACCGCGGCCACGGAGACGGGACGCACCGGACCGAGCCAGTGCGCGGCCCCGTACCGGAACCGGGCCGGAGTGCTGCTCGGCCCCAGCACGAAGTACGCCGCGTCGTACAGCGCCCCGAGATGGCACAGCTCCAGCGCGCCCTCGGCGATCCGGCCGCGCTCGACCAGGAACCGTCCGACCCGCCGCCGCGCCCCGGCCTCGGCCACCGCCTCCCGCCAGGACTCGGCCGCCAGCACTCCGCGCGCGGTGAGCAGCACGTCGAGCGAGGGGGTGGCGGGGCTCTCGGCGTGCACGACCTCGCCGTCACAGAGGTAGAGCACCCCGCGCTCGCGCACCAGCACGCCGGTGGCCCGCTCGGCGGCGAGTCGGCTGAGCATGGGCGAGAGGCCGACGGGGACCGCCGCCCTGTCCGTGTCGGTGTCGGTGCTGGTGTTGGTGTCGTTGTGCTTGTCGTGGTCTTGGCCGTTGTCCTTGCGCACGGCGAGTTCGGGTGCGGGCGGTGTTCTGACCGTCGTCATCCCAGCACCAGCCGTCCGGCCATCTCACCGAGCCGGATCCGGGCCAGCGCGAGATTGCCGTCCGCCCGGTCCAGCCACAGATGCAGGAACACGCTGCTGTCGAACGTGGTCCTGACGAACCGCAGCAGGTGGTAGCTGTCACGGTTGCTGACGATCAGGTCCTCGACCGGGGTCTCCTGCTCGGACCAGTCGGACCCGTCGGACGGGGCGAACGCCTTGTGCTCCGCGGCGAGCCGGGCGAGCTCCGCCGCTTCCGCCGCGGTCGTCTCGTGGTCACCGCCCGGGGCGTCCCCGACCGTGCCCAGGGCCAGCCCGCTGGTCCAGTCGACCACCGCGGCGCCCCGGGCACCGGGCAGTCGCATGGCTTCCAGTAGGCACTCGTCGATTCCGGGCACCACGTATCCCCTCCCGCCAAAGGGTTCGGCCGAGTGACGCCGAAGTTACGCAACGTGTGCGCTACGGGTGAGGGATCTGGCATTTTCCTGTGGAACATGCGCGCGGTGACTAAGGTGGGTCAACTGACCATATTTTCAGTCCTCTTCACGCTGTTCGGATGCTGGTGAGGGCGTTGTGAAGGCGCACCGGGGGGCGCTCGCAGGTCCACCGGGGTGCGCGGCGAGGCCACGCACGCCGTGTTCTATTTCGGGGTGCCGGGTGCCGGGTGCTACAGCGCCGTGAGTGCTGTCGGCCGCGCGCCGCCCGACTCCGCGACGATCTCCTCGACGCCCTGCGGCTCCCGTACGACCGCGAACCGCACGTCCGTACTCCGGCCGCCGTCGCCGTTCCCGCCCTCGACCGACGCGAAGCCGTAAACGCCCGGCCGGGCCAGGGAGTTGTACGCGTAGTGGTGGGCGAAGTAGTACGCGCCCGTGTCCAGCGCAGCCGCGTAGTCGCCCTGTTCGAGCAGCGGGAGCGCGCGCCCCTCGGCGAGCAGGTCGCCCGCGAAACAGGCGGGCCCCGCGATGTCCTGGACGACGTCCGGCCCCGCCTTGGGCTGCCCCTTCGTGTCGTACGCGGCGATCCGCAGTGGCCAGGCCCCGGGCGCGTACACCGTGCGGGTCGCGATCTGCACCCCGGCGTGCGTGACCGCGACCGGCCGGCCTCCGGCGGACTTCGTGTACTCGACCCGCGCGACCACGGTCCCGTGCTTGGCCAGCAGCGACCGCCCGAACTCGGTGACCAGCCCGTACCGCCCGTCGAAGAGCCCCGGCACCGCCTCGGCGAGCAGCCGTGCGTACTGCGCGTACGTCGGGGTCGTGACGTCGGAGCCGAAGTTGACCGGCAGTCCGCCGCCGATGTCGAGTGTGTCGATCTGCTGCCGCCCGACACGCCGGTTGATCTCCTCGGCGAGTGCGTACGTCTCCGCGATCCCCCGCGCCATCAGCGAGAGCGGAATGCCCTGCGATCCGGTGTGCGCGTGCAGCCGGGTCAGCCACGGCCGGTCGGCGTACGCCTGGACGATCCACTCCCGGGCACCCTCGTCGCGCAGCGCGACCCCGAACTTCGAGGTCGCCGTCGCCGTGGACAACGCCTCGATGGAACCCCCGCCGACCTGTGGGTTCACCCGGATTCCGATGGGGGAGCGGGGGGAGCCGGGGTGCGAGGATCCCGCGGGACCGCCGCTCGGTCCGCCGGGCAGGTCCCCGATCAGGCCGTCGATGCGGTCCAGCTCCTGCGGATTGTCCGCGTTGACGGCGATGCCCAGTGCCAGCGCCTCGCGCAGCTCGGCGATCGTCTTGGCGGGTGAGTCGAGCACGGTCTCGGAGGGCGGCACGCCGGCCGCCCGTGCGAGGGCGAGCTCGCCGGGGCTCGCGACCTCCGCGCCGATGCCGTGCTCGTGCAGCAGTCGCAGTACGGGCACCAGCGGGGTCGCCTTCACCGCGAAGGCGTGGAGCACGGGTGTGCCCGGCGCCGTCACCGCGTCGAAGGCGGCCCGCAGCTCCGCCACCGAGGCCTTGATGCCGGGAACGTCGAGGAGGGCGATGATGGGGGCCTCGGGCCCCAGCAGTCCATGCTCCACGGCGGCCCGGACGGCATCGTCGCGCCGCGCCACGCGATCGGAGCCGGACTCGCCCCCGCCCGCCGAAGGCGCCCCACCCGAAGGCGCCGCCGCTGAAGGCATCCCGGTCGAAGGCGTCCCCGTCGAAGACACCCCGGTCCCTGCCGCCCCATCGCTCACTGAATCCTCCATCGTGTCCCTGTCTGTGCCTATACATCCCAGCCAAACATCCGCGCCACGCCCCCGCTGGCCCACTCATCTATTGACTAGCTCTATTCAAGAAGTCAGGATGTGAATATCTACTGCAACAGTCCGCTGGGAGGCAGACCATGTCAGGACCCCGCCCCGTCCGAGCGCCGCGCGGTACGGAACTGAGTGCCCTGGGATGGCAGCAGGAAGCCGCCCTGCGGATGCTGCAGAACAACCTCGACCCCGAGGTCGCCGAGCACCCCGACAAGCTCGTCGTCTACGGCGGCACCGGCAAGGCCGCCCGTGACTGGCGCTCCTTCGACGCCATGGTCCGCACGCTGCGGACCCTCAAGCAGGACGAGACGATGCTCGTCCAGTCCGGCCGGCCCGTCGGCGTCATGCAGACCCACGAGTGGGCCCCGCGCGTCCTCATCGCCAACTCCAACCTGGTCGGCGACTGGGCGAACTGGGAGGAGTTCCGCCGTCTGGAGGCCCTCGGCCTCACGATGTACGGCCAGATGACCGCCGGCTCCTGGATCTACATCGGCACCCAGGGCATCCTCCAGGGCACCTACGAGACCTTCGCCGCCGTCGCCGCCAAGAAGTTCAACGGCACGCTCGCGGGCACCATCACCCTGACCGCCGGTCTCGGCGGCATGGGCGGCGCCCAGCCGCTCGCCGTGACGATGAACGACGGCGTCGCGATCTGTATCGACGTCGACCCGCGGGCGATCGAGCGCCGCATCGAGCACCGCTACCTGGACGTGAAGGCCGACTCCCTGGAGCACGCCCTCCAGCTCGCCGTCGAGGCCCGCGACCAGCGCAAGCCGCTCTCCATCGGCCTTCTGGGCAACGCCGCCGAGCTGCTGCCCCGCATGCTCGCCGAGAGCGCCCCGATCGACATCGTGACCGACCAGACCTCGGCCCACGACCCGCTGGCCTACCTCCCCGTCGGCATCGACTTCGACGACATGGCCGACGCGGCCGCCAAGGACCCGGCGGGCTTCACCACCCGCGCCCGGGAGTCCATGGCCAAGCACGTCGAGGCGATGGTCGGCTTCATGGACGCCGGCGCCGAGGTCTTCGACTACGGCAACTCGATCCGCGGCGAGGCCCAGCTCGCCGGGTACGACCGCGCGTTCGCCTTCCCCGGCTTCGTCCCCGCCTACATCCGCCCCCTTTTCTCCGAGGGCAAGGGCCCCTTCCGCTGGGCCGCCCTGTCCGGCGAGGCGTCCGACATCGCCAAGACCGACAAGGCGATCCTCGACCTCTTCCCCGAGAACGAGTCCCTGCACCGCTGGATCAAGCTGGCCGGCGAGCGCGTCCACTTCCAGGGCCTGCCCGCCCGTATCTGCTGGCTCGGCTACGGCGAGCGCGACAAGGCCGGCGAGCGCTTCAACGACATGGTGGCGTCCGGCGAGCTCGCCGCGCCCCTGGCCATCGGCCGCGACCACCTCGACTGCGGCTCCGTCGCCTCCCCGTACCGCGAGACCGAGGCCATGCTCGACGGCTCCGACGCGATCGCCGACTGGCCGCTGCTGAACGCCATGGTGAACGTCGCCTCCGGCGCCTCCTGGGTCTCCATCCACCACGGCGGTGGCGTCGGCATGGGCCGCTCCATCCACGCCGGGCAGGTGTCCGTCGCCGACGGCACCAAGCTGGCCGGCGAGAAGATCCGCCGTGTGCTCACCAACGACCCCGGCATGGGCGTCATCCGGCACGTCGACGCCGGGTACGACATCGCCGAGTCCGTTGCCCAGGAGCGCGGCGTGCGCATCCCGATGCGCGAAGGCGACGAGGGCGGCGCCGCGTGACCTTCCAAAGCATGTGGGCGGAGCTGCTGCCGATCGGCCGCAGCTCCGCCTCCGGCGGCTACCGCCGCTTCGCCTGGACCGGGGCCGACGCCGACTGCCGGGCCTGGTTCCGGGCCCAGGCCGAGTCCCGCGGGCTGCGCTACGAGCTGGACCGCAACGGCAACCAGTGGGCCTGGCTCGGCGACCCCGCCGAGGGCGACGCCGTGGTCACCGGGTCCCACCTGGACTCCGTGCCCGACGGCGGGGCCTTCGACGGGCCCCTCGGCGTCGTGTCGTCCTTCGCCGCCCTGGACGAACTGCGCGCCAGGAAGGCCGAGTTCACCCGCCCCCTCGCCATCGTCAACTTCGGCGACGAGGAGGGCGCCCGCTTCGGACTCGCCTGCGTCGGCTCCCGGCTGGCCGCCGGACAGCTCACCGTCGAGCAGGCGCACCGGCTGACCGACGGCGACGGCATCACGCTCCCGCAGGCCATGGAGCGCGCCGGACACGACCCCGACACCATCGGTCCCGACCCCGAGCGCCTCGCCCGCATCGGCGCCTTCGTCGAACTGCACGTCGAGCAGGGCCGCGCCCTCGACCTCAGCGGCGACCAGGTCGGCATCGCCAGCGCCATCTGGCCGCACGGCCGCTGGCGCTTCGACTTCCGGGGCGAGGCCAACCACGCGGGCACCACCCGGCTCGTCGACCGCCGCGACCCGATGCTGTCGTACGCCGAGACCGTGCTCGCCGCCCGCCGCGAAGCCCAGCTCGCCGGCGCCGTCGCCACCTTCGGCAAGATCTCCGTCGAGCCGAACGGCGTGAACGCCATCCCCTCCCTCGTGCGCGGCTGGCTCGACTCCCGCGCCGCCGACCAGGCGACCCTCGACACGGTCGTCACCGGCGTCGAGAAGGCCGCCCGCGAGTACGCGGAGGCCCAGGGCGTCGAACTCGACGTCGTCCGCGAGTCGTTCACCCCCGTCGTCGAGTTCGAGCACGCCCTGCGCGACGAGCTCGCCCGCATCCTGGGCAAGGACGGGGAAGGGGCCGTGGGACTCACGGTTCCCGTCCTGGGCACGGGCGCCGGACACGACGCCGGAATCCTCTCCGGGACCGTCCCGACCGCCATGCTGTTCGTACGCAACCCCACGGGTGTCTCGCACTCCCCGGCCGAGTACGCCGCCGAGGACGACTGCGTGGCCGGGGTGACCGCACTCGCCGACGTACTCGAAGGGCTGGCCTGCAGGTGACGCAGACGTACTGGCTTGAACACGCCTGGCTCGACACCCACGTCGAGCCGGGCGTGGCCCTGGACGTGACGGACGGCCGGATCACCGCCGTCCGCGAGAACACCGCCACCCCGCCCCCCGGCGCCGAGATCCTCCGCGGACTGACCCTCCCCGGCCTCGCCAACGCCCACTCGCACGCCTTCCACCGCGCCCTGCGCGGCACCGTCCAGGTCGGCTCCGGCACCTTCTGGACCTGGCGCGAGATCATGTACTCCTTCGCGGACAAGCTGACCCCGGACACGTACCACGCGCTCGCCCGCACCGTGTACGCGGAGATGGCGCTCGCGGGCGTCACGGCCGTCGGCGAGTTCCACTACGTGCACCACAACCCCGGCGGCACCCCGTACGCCGACCCGAACGCGATGGGCGAGGCGCTCATCGCGGCCGCGGGCGAGGCCGGCATCCGGATCACCCTCCTCGACACGGTCTACGTGTCCTCCGGCTTCGGACAGCCGCCCAACCACCACCAGCTCCGCTTCTCCGACGGCAGCGCGGAGGCCTGGGCGGAACGCTCTTCACTTCTCAAGGACCGTGATCACGCACGGATCGGTGCGGCCATCCACTCCGTACGGGCCGTGCCCGCCGGACAGCTGGCGACGGTCGCGCGCTGGGCCGAGGAGCGGCGGGCCCCGCTGCACGTGCATCTGTCGGAGCAGACGGCGGAGAACGACGCCTGCCAGGCCGCGCACGGGTGCACCCCGACGCGACTGCTCGCCGACCACGGCGTGCTCGGCTCCCGCACGACAGGCGTCCACAACACGCACCTCACGGACGAGGACATCGCGCTGCTGGGCGACTCCCGGACGGGCACGTGCATGTGCCCGACGACGGAACGGGACCTGGCGGACGGCATCGGCCCCGCCGTCGCCCTCCAGCGAGCCGGCTCGCCCCTCTCCCTCGGCTCCGACAGCCACGCCGTCATCGACCTGCTCGAAGAGGCCCGCGCGATGGAGCTGAACGAGCGCCTGCGCACCCGCACCCGCGGTCACTGGACGGCGGCCGCCCTGCTGCGCGCCGCCTCCGCCGACGGCCACGCGGCCCTCGGCTGGCAGGACGCGGGCATCCTCGAAGCGGGCGCGCTCGCCGACTTCACGACGATCGCCCTCGACTCGGTCAGAACAGCGGGGCCGGTGCCGCGCCTGGGCGCCGAGACGGCCGTATTCGCGGCGACGGCGGCCGACGTACGGCACACGGTCGTGGGCGGCCGGCATGTCGTACGAGACGGAGCGCACGCCCTTGTCCCCGATGTGCCGCAGGCCCTCGCGCAGGCAGTCGAAGCCCTGCGCGCCTAGAGACGACCGCCGAACTCCGCCCCCACGAGGACGCCATGAGCAGCACCACCGGCACGACCACCGTCATCACCAACATCGCCAGCCTGGTCACCAACGATCCCTCCCTCGGCGACGGATCCCCGCTCGGTCTGATCCAGGACGCGGCCGTCGTCATCGAAGGCGACCGCATCGCGTGGACCGGTGACTCAAGAAAAGCACCCGCCACTGACAACCGGGTCGACGCCGGTGGCCGGGCCGTGATTCCGGGCTTCGTGGACTCCCACTCGCACCTGGTCTTCGCGGGCGACCGCACCCAGGAGTTCAACGCCCGCATGTCGGGCCGCGGCTACACGGCGGGCGGCATCCGCACCACCGTCGCCGCCACCCGCGCCGCCAGTGACGAGGACCTGGAGCGCAACCTCACGCACTACCTCCACGAGGCCCTGCGTCAGGGCACCACCACCTTCGAGACCAAGTCGGGCTACGGCCTCACCGTCGAGGACGAGGCCCGGGCGCTGCGCATCGCGGCGGCGCACACCGACGAGGTCACCTACCTCGGCGCGCACATCGTCTCCCCGGACTACGCCGACGACCCGGCCGCGTACGTGGCCCTGGTGACCGGCGAGATGCTCGACGCCTGTGCCCCGTACGCCCGTTGGATCGACGTCTTCTGCGAGAAGGGCGCCTTCGACGGCGACCAGGCCCGTGCGATCCTCACGGCCGGCAAGGCGAAGGGCCTGCACCCGCGCGTCCACGCCAACCAGCTCTCGTACGGCCCCGGCGTCCAGCTCGCCGTCGAACTCGACGCGGCGAGCGCCGACCACTGCACCCACCTCACGGACGCGGACGTCGAGGCCCTGGCGAACGGCCGGACGGTCGCGACCCTGCTCCCCGGCGCCGAGTTCTCCACCCGCGCCGAGTGGCCGGACGCCCGTCGCCTCCTGGACGCGGGCGTGACCGTCGCCCTCTCCACCGACTGCAACCCGGGCTCGTCCTTCACCTCCTCCGTCCCGTTCTGCATCGCGCTGGCGGTACGGGACATGGGGATGACCCCGGACGAGGCGGTCTGGTCGGCCACGGCGGGCGGCGCGGCGGCCCTGCGCCGCACGGACATCGGCCGCCTCACCGTCGGCGCCCGCGCCGACCTCGCCCTCCTGGACGCGCCCAGCCACGTCCACCTCGCCTACCGGCCGGGTGTACCGCTGGTCACCGGCGTCTGGCGGCGCGGCGTACGCGAGCTCTGACGCAGGGGTTACGAGGCCGGGGTCACGAGACCGGGGGTCACGAGGCCCCCGCCCGCCACCGCTGACTCGTACCCCCGTCGAGCGGCAGCAGGGACAGGCCGTCCCCGCCGCTCGGCGTGACCGCGGTCTCGACGGCGATGGACGGGCGGATCACGCCGTCGTCGTCCACGGTGAACCTCAGGTTCTGGCCGTGGCTGCCGTCGATCGAACCGCAGTCCCAGATCCCGACGCCGTTGTCGACGGAGCCGCGGCTGTCCAGACAGAGGTCGGAGTCGGCGTACGACTGCAGGACGCCGCGCCCGGAGTCGACCCGCCACCGCTGGGTGCGGGCCGAGGTGCAGGGGGCCGTGACGACGTCCGCGCCCTGCGTCAGATCGCCGTCGCGGATGTCCAGGCACAGGCCCGAGGCGACGTTCACGACCTGGGCGTAGTCGCTGCCCGGCGGGTAGGCCGGGGCGGGCGTGGGGGACGGCGTCGCACTGGCCGATCTCGTCGGGGAGGGGCTCCGCGTCGGGGAAGGGGACTTGCTGGTCGCGGAGGGCAGCGGGGCCGGGGGCGAGGGGGTCGCCGAGACGGTCGCCGTCACCGTCACCTGCGGCACGCTCGACGGGGTGGTGACCGAGCCCGCCGTGTTCTGGGACGGCGAGCCGCCCGACGACAGCACGACGAACAGCAGCGGCACCAGGGCGACGCCGAGGGCCGCGGCCGAGGTCAGGACGAAGCGGCGGGACGGCGGCCAGGGCCCCGACGAGGTGGGGACGCCGGGCCGGGGCTCGCCCGCCTCGCTCATGACGTACGCCGTGCCCGCCCACGGCAGCAGTCCCTCGGCCAGGGCGGTGCGCGGATGGTCGCGCAGGGCGGACAGCTCCTCGTACGCCGTCGTGCAGTGCGCGCAGTGCGCCATGTGGGCGTGCAGGTCGGGGCTGGAACGGGGGTTGTGCGGCCGCAGCGACTCCTCGATCAGCCGCCGGAAGTCCCCGCAGCGCGGGTCGTCGGAGGCGGCGAGCCGGGACTTCAGACAGGCCTGGCCCAGGGCCTGCAGCGCGGGCTGCCCGCCGTACGTCACGTCCTCACGGGTGAGGCCGAGCAGGACGGCCGCCCGGTCGGCGGGCTCCTCTTCCACGACCCCGTACCAGAGCAGGCCCTGGGTACGGGACGGGAGGGACTGGAACGGGGCGAGCACGGGCGGCACGGGCCCGCCGGGGCCCGCCGTGCTCAGCACGAGGAGCAGACCGGGGTCGAGGCCGGCGGCCCCTTCGTCCCTCGCCCACGAGGCGGCCACCTGCCCCGCCAGCAGCAGGAGCCGGTGGCGCCAGGGGACGCTCGGATTCGAGCCGCGCGCCGTCTCCTGGGCCGCCAGGGTGAACGCCTGCGCCGCGAGCTGCCGCGCCGCCGACTCGCTGCGGGTGCACAGTCGGGCGTAGGCGAGGACGGACGGGCGGTGCCGCTCGCGGAGTTCCTGGAGGGCCGGATACGCGCTGTCGGTGTCGGCGCTCAGCAGTTCGGTGAGCCGCGTGTCGGACGCGCCCGCGTCGTCCTGAGCCATGTGTCGGCCTCCTCGTACCCCGTGCGGTCACTCGCTCCCGTCCTGACGTACCAGCCAGTTTGGAGTGCTCATAGTGACGGGGGTGGCCCTTTGAGGAAAGAGGGAGGGAGGAGGCGCAAGAAAAAAAGCGGTCCGGCGCCGTCGGCGCCGGACCGCTCTCAGCTGAAAGAGATGAGGTGCCGGAGGGGGCGGGGAGCGGTCACTCCTCGACCGTCACTCCTCGACCGTCAGTGCCTTCCGCAGTCGCACCAGCGTCCGCGACAGCAGCCGCGACACATGCATCTGCGAGATCCCGAGCTCGTCGCCGATCTCGGACTGCGTCATGTTGGCGACGAAGCGTAGCGAGAGGATCTGCCGGTCGCGCGAGGGGAGTTCGGCGATCAGGGGCTTGAGGGACTCCACGTACTCGATGCCCTCGAGGCCGTGGTCCTCGTAGCCGATGCGGTCCGCGAGCGCGCCTTCGGAGTCGTCCTCCTCGGGCTGGGCGTCCAGCGAACTGGCCGTGTAGGCGTTCGAGGCGGCCATGCCCTCGACGACCTCGTCGTTGGTGATGCCCAGGCGCTGCGCCAACTCGCTCACCGTGGGTGCCCGGTCGAGCTGCTGGGCGAGTTCGTCGCCCGCCTTGGCCAGGCCGAGACGCAGTTCCTGCAGTCGGCGCGGTACGCGCACGGACCAGGAGGTATCGCGGAAGAAGCGCTTGATCTCGCCGATGATGGTCGGCATCGCGAAGGTGGGGAACTCGACGCCGCGGCTCAGTTCGAAGCGGTCGATCGCCTTGATCAGGCCGATCGTGCCGACCTGGATGATGTCCTCCATCGGCTCGCTGCGGGAGCGGAAGCGGGAGGCGGCGAACTTGACCAGCGCGAGGTTGAGCTCGACCAGCGTGTTGCGCACGTACGAGTAGTCGTGGGTGCCTTCTTCGAGGGACTCCAGCCGCTCGAAGAGGGTCTTGGACAGGGCCCGTGCGTCCACCGGTCCCACCTCGTCGTACGGGGGGATCTCGGGAAGTCCTTCGAGTCCGTCGACTCCGCTGGTTCCGGTTTCGTCGAGACGCTCCTGGCGTTCCAGAGAAGGTGTCGACGTCGCCGTCTGGGTCTGCGATCCGTCGAGCCGGGGTGACATGGTGTCCTCCATCGTTCTCGGCATATGGCCGCCGATGCCAATGCGTGCACTGCGGTGTGCGGCGCCTCCGAAGCCGGCCGTGTCGAATAGGTGTCGCTACTAGCCCTACCCGCTTTCGCGCGCCGCCCGCAAGTGCGTTGCGTGATGAAATGTCCATTTTCAGGGGGTTGTTCGGGTGTCGGGGATCGTGTGGAAGGCGTAGTGTTCGAGTGCGTACATCAGCAGTCGCGACGCTCGGGAGAGAGACGGCATGGACCGCCAGACGGTCGGCAGCGCACAGTCGGGCCGGCTTCTAGTCGAGGTGCGGGAAGAGGGCTCAAGCGCCGTCGTGACCCCCGCGGGTGAGTTGGATCACCACACGGCTGAATTGTTGCGTGAGCCACTCGATGACTGCCTTGACAAGGGGCACTCGCGACTGGTCGTGGACTGCTCGCGACTGGAGTTCTGCGACTCCACCGGGCTGAACGTGCTGCTCGGCGCCCGGCTGAAGGCCGAGGCCGCGGGGGGCGGAGTCCACCTGGCGGGGATGCTGCCGGTGGTGGCCCGGGTCTTCGAGATCACCGGGGCGGAGGCCGTCTTCACCGTCCACGAGACGCTCGATGCGGCCCTGGCCGACTAGGCGGGGCGGTCGGGGCCCCGCCTCGGCATGCTCCGGAGTCCCCTCTGCGATCGCGGCATCGCCCGCGTCACACCATCCCTGTCGAACAAAAGGGTGTTCCGACGGATCGGTCGGGCAGGAGACATCCTGACTATGTCGGCAACAATCGGTGGGAACGTCGTAGGTGATCGTCGTAGATATTCGTCCGGAACGCCCTGAGTGCGGAAGCACCCGCGGCGCGTACCACATGCTGAGTGCTGAGTCTTGAATCGTGAAACTGGTGAATCGGTGAGGTGAAGCGCTGATGAGCACCACCCGGCCTTACTCGCCGGGCGACCGCGGCCCGGAGTCGGGCGACGGCGGCGCTTCCGGGGCACCTGGGGGCGGCGGCCTGGCCGTCCCGTCAGGGGGGCGTCAGGCCCGCAGGCTGAGCTTCGACGGCGAGAGCGGCGTCGTGCCCCTCGCCCGCGACTTCGCCCGCCAGGCGCTGCACGCGTGGGGCTGGCTGCCCGCCGCGAGCGCCGACCAGCGGGCCGCCGCCGAGGACGTCCTGCTGGTCGTCTCCGAACTCGTCACCAACGCCTGTCTGCATGCCGAGGGTCCGGACGAGCTCCGGATCGCCTGTGACAACAAGGTGCTGCGCGTCGAGGTCTCCGACCGTGGCGCGGGCCAGCCCGCCCCGCGCACCCCGCACCGCGCCGGCCGCCCCGGCGGCCACGGCATGTTCATCGTGCAGCGGCTGTGCCTGGACTGGGGAGTCGTACGCACTCCGGGGGTCACCGGCAAGACGGTGTGGGCGGAACTCGGAGCGCCCGCGTAGTCCCACCCGATCCCGGGTGCAACTCCCACCTTGGGTTACCCGCGGTTCGAACCCTTCTTCGTACGTTGCCGAACGCGCGCCGGATCTCCTCGGATCCGGCGCGCACTTTGTCTTCCCTCCACAAGGGACCGGGCGTACCTTGACGGCCGATCTGATGTTCCGTCAGGAATGAGGCCCCGAGGTGTCGTACCGGACGTACCAGAAACGAACCGCCGCGCTCGCGTTCGCCGCGGCCCTGGCCGGCTCGGCGGTGCTGATGGCCGCCCCCGCCGCCGAGGCCAGCGTGGTGAACGTCAACTACCAGTGCAAGACGCCGATCGGCGACAAGAGCGCCGTCTCGCCCATCGACATCAAGAGCGTCAAGAGCGGCAGCGCCTACAAGCTCACCATGTCCTGGCAGAAGGGCGTCTCCTCCAGCCCGGTGGAGCTCGGCAAGGGCGCGATGAGCCCGAGCGCCGTGATCAAGGTGGGCGGCGCGGACAGCGGCACGGTGGCCGTGAGCGGCCCCGCCAACGCGGCCGCGATCCCCGCCAACACCCCCATCAAGATCAGTGACTTGTCGGGTACGTACACGCCGAAGAAGACCGGCAAGGTCACCTTCACCGCGGGCGTGCTCACGATCAAGGCGCTCGGCACGACGACCACCTGTACCCCCACGAACAACCCCGGGCCGTCGCTGACCCTCGACGTCACGGCGGCGGGGGGCGGTTCGGGAAGCGGTGGATCCAGCAGCTCGGGCGGTTCGACAGGCTCGACCGGCACCGACTCCGGCGGCCAGCTCCCGCAGACCGGTCCCGCCGACTCGGCGATCGCCCTCGGCACGTTCGGCGGCACGGTGCTGCTCGCGGGCGCGGCGGGCACGCTGTGGCTGACCCGCAGGCATCAGACGACCCGCCGCTGAGGGCGCCGCGCCCCCCGTACCACCGTACGACCAGCAGGAGCCGCCGATGCCGTACGCCCCCGTCCTCCGCTGTGCCGTCGCCGTGCTGCTGTCGGCCGCCGCCGCCCCGGTGGCCGCGGCCGACGACGGCTGGTCCCTCGCGCCGTCCGCGAGCGCGCCGGAGGGGCGGCCGTACGTCTACGCGGAGGGCGCGCCCGGCACGGTGCTGCAGGACTCCGTGTCCGTGCTCAACCCGGGCGCGCGGCCCGTGACCGTGCGGCTGCGCGGCGCGGACGCCGACAACACCAAAAACGGCGACCTCACCGTGCGCGCCGCCGGGAAGTCCACGGACACGGGCGCGTGGATCGCCTTCGCCGGAGACCGGGACGGCCGCCGGGTCCCGGTGCGCACGCTGTCGCTACGGGTGCCCGCGCACACCCGGGCCGACGTGCCGTTCACCGTGAGTGTTCCGGCGGGCGCGACGCCCGGCGACCACCCCGGCGCGATCGTGGCGGGCGCGGGCGGCCGGTCCTCGGCGGTCCGGGTCCAGCTGCGGGTCGGCGGTCCCGCGGTGTCGGCGCTCACGGTCGAGCACGTCGCCGTGCACGGCGGACGCATCTCGTACGAGCTGGTCAACCGAGGCAACACCGTGCTCACCCCGAAACTCGCGGTACGCGCCGACGGCGTCCTCGGCCGGGCCCTGTACCGCGCCCCGCGCACCCTGCCCCTCGACCTCCTGCCCGGCCGCCGCGTCACGCTCACCGAACCCTGGCGCGACCCCCCGGCACTGGACGCGGTCGACGTACGGCTGACGGTGACGGCGGCGGGCGGGGCGCGCGCCACGGCGTCCGCGTCGGTGCGGTTCGTGCCGTGGGGCGCGCTCGCGGCCACCGCCGGGGCGGGGCTCGCGGCGCTGGGCGCCTGGTGGGGCGTACGACGTCACAGGCGTCGTACGACGGACGGCGGGACGAGTGAACGGCCGCGTACGGAAGTCGAGTGGACGGGAGCGGTGTCGTGAGCGGAGTCCTGAGCGGCAAGGCGCGGATGTCGGCGCTGGTGGCGGCGCTCGCGCTCGTCCTGGCCCCGCTGGCGGGACCGGTGTCCCCGGCGTCCGCGGCCGGGAAACCCGGTGTGAGCCTGTCCAGGTCCGAGGCGGGGACGGGCGGTTCGATCACCGTGACCGGCAACGGATGGCGGCCGAAGACCCTGCTGATGATGCTGATCTGCGGGCAGGCCGTGCCGTCCCGCGGGGTGATCGGCGGCACCAACTCCTGCGCCAACGCCGACGGCCGGGCCGTCACCACCGACGCGCAGGGCCACTTCAGCAAGGAACTGCCGGTCACCGAGCCGCCCAAGCCGTGCCCGTGCGTGGTGCACGTCGCCACGGTCACGGGGGAGAAGGCGGAGGCCGACGCGATCTTCATGGTCGCCGGGCACTCGGTCGAACCACTGCCGAAGGAGGTGGGCGGGGGGCGGCTCTCGGTGCTCACCGACACTCGCCTCGACGGGTCGAGCGGGCTGCTGACCTGGTTCGGCGCGCCGGCCTCGCGCGAGCTCGTCTTCACCGTCGGCAACGTCGGTACCGCCGCCGTCAAGGACCCCGTCTTCCAGATCGGCACCTCCCACGGCGTGTTCGCGCCGCAGTGGGAGGAACAGGACTGGCGCGGCACGATCGCACCCGGCAAGAAGGCGCAGATCAAGCTGCCGGTCGAGCTCGCGGCCGGGGCGCACGGCGACTACACGGTCTCGCTGCGGTACGGCGGGAAGGTCCTCGCCGAGCAGCCCTGGGGGGTGGGCCGCCCCTGGGGGGTGACCCTCTTCTGGATCCTGCTCGCCGTGGTGGTGCCGGCCGCGGTCTTCCGGGTCGGGATGGCCGTGGTGGACCGGGCGCGCCCGCGCAGGTCGGCGGGGCGGGCGGGGCGCCATCGGAGCCTGCGCCTGCCCGGACTCGCCTTCCGTGTGCCGAGGCCGGCCCCGTTCCGCATGGCCGAGGCGAGCCCGTCCCGTGTGCCCGGAGCGAGCGCCTGCGCGGCCACGCCCGTGCCACCCGGCACCGCTACGAACCCGACCCTGCCGTGGTTCACGCCGGACAACGTTCCGGGGACCGCGGCGAACGGTCAGCTCTCCGCACCGCACGACACCAGTCCGACGACGAAGGGGAACACGTGAACAGGCGACGGAGAGTTGTGCCCGGAAGCCGCAGAGCAAGTGCGGCCGGGATGGCGCTGATGCTCGGCGGCGCGGGCATCCTGTTGGGAGTGGCCGCGGTCCCGGCGCAGGCCGCCGAGGTGTCGTACAAGACGGAGTGCATACCGCCCGCGGCCTCCGGCCTGGGCCCCGTCGAGGGCACCACCAAGGTGGAGATCACCGCACCGGCGACGGCGAAGGTGGGTGACGAGATCGAGGTCGTGTGGAAGTTCGTCCAGGCGGCGTCCAAGAATCCGGACCTCATCGTCCTGCCGAAGGACTCGGTCAAGCCCACGGGAACTCTCAAGGCGTCCGGTGCGCAGACCGCGGACATCGCGATGGAGGGGCCGCAGAAGAACCCGGAGATTCCCAAGGGCGGCGACATGGTGCTGTCCGACATGACGGGCAAGGTCAAGCTGACGACGGCGGGTGATGTCACGTTGACCCCGGACGCGTACACCATCACCGCCTACTCGACGGACACCAAGTGCACGCCCCAGGAGGCGGTGCCGGCCGCTGCCACCATCAAGGTGACGGCCGCCGAGGGCGGTTCGACGACCTCGGGCGGCTCAACCTCCGGCGGGACGACCACCTCCGGAGGCACGGCGACGGGTGGTGACACCGGCGGTACGACTTCGGGGGGATCCACGACGTCCGGTGGCACGACGTCCAGTGGTTCGACCTCCGGTGGTACGACGTCCGGTGGTTCGACCTCCGGCGGCGATGGCGGTCAGACCGACTTCGCCGGCAAGACCGTGACCACGTCCTTCGCCTGCACCTCGCCCGGCCCCGCCAAGATCGACTCTTCTGCGACGATCAACGCCAAGAAGAACGGCGGGAGTTACGACCTCACGGTGAAGACCGCCAAGGGCGTGATGAACAGCCCCGCCCCGCTGCCCGCGGGCGCGCTGAAGCCCTCCATGGTGATCACGGTCGGCGGCGATGACAGTGGCTCGCTCAAGGTCGAGGGCCCTGCCAACAAGGACGCCCTCAACACGGGCGACCCGGTCTCGCTCGGCGATATGACGGGCACGTACAAGCCCGGAGCGGACGGCAAGGCCACGCTCAGCCCAGGTGATCTGACGATCGTCGTGACGCTGAGTGCCGGATCCGACCCGATCACGATTCCCTGCAAGGCGACAAAGACCGCTGTCTCACTGGAACTTGACGTCAAGAAGCAGTCGGGCGGCGTCTCCGGCGCGACGACGTCGGGCTCGGGGTCGTCCTCCGGGTCTTCCTCCGGATCGTCCTCGTCCTCGTCCTCGTCCTCGTCCGGCGGAGGCCTGGCCGCGACCGGCGCGAACGACCACGGCGGGCTTCGGGCACTCGGCTTCGTGGCCGGCACGGCGATCCTGCTCGGCGGAGCGGTCTTCACCTTCCTGCCGCGCCGCCGCGTGCGCTGACGCCCCCCTTGCACCGTCCGCACCCCGAGGTCCGCTTGACCTGGACCCCGGGGTGCGGGTTTAGGGCCTGTCCGGCGGATCATGCCGGAGACGCGGGGTCTGGCACGCCCATCTGCGGCGTTGTCGTCGGTTGCCGACGCTCCGCGTCGACGCCCTCCTCCGCCTTGCAGCTGCACGCACCAGACCCCGCTCACCTGCACTTATGAGGCGCCGTTACTTTCCTCCGACCTGATCCGCCGGACAGGCCCTAGCGTCGGGGCATGCGGGTTGGCGAGTTGGCACGCAGGACCGGAGTGACGGTCCGGGCGTTGCGTTATTACGAGGCGGTGGGGCTTGTCGTGCCCCGGCGGCTGACCAACGGATACCGGGACTATGCGCCAACGGCGTTGCGGCAGGTCGAGGAGATCCGGACGCTGACCGGGCTCGGCCTGTCGGTGGAGGACACCCGGCCGTTCGTGGAGTGCCTGGCGAGCGGGCATGACCTGGGAGACGAGTGCCCGGCGTCGCTGGCGGCCTACCGCCGGTCGATCAGGGACCTGTCCGAGAGGATCAGGCTCCTGATCGACCGGCGGGACACCCTGGCGGCACACCTGGAGGCGAGCGCCCGCAGATCGATTCCGGATTCCCCGGAGGGAAACGCCCGTACAGGGATCTCGGTTTCCCCGGAAGTGAGCGCCCGCGGGGCGTCCCCCGTGCCGGTGCCCGCCGACCCGGCCCGGCTGCCCCTCGGCCTGCCCCGGCCGGCCGACGACGGCGGCGCCGCGCATCTGCCGGGTGGGCGGCTGCCTGACCTCGTCCTGCCCGCCACGGACGGTCGGGCGGTCGGTCTCGGAGCACTGGGGCCCGGCCGGACGGTGCTGTACGTCTATCCGCTGTCGGGCCGGCCGGGGACCGACCTCCCGGACGGCTGGGACACGATCCCGGGCGCCCGCGGATGCACCGCCGAGGCGTGCGCCTTCCGCAATCACCACGACGACCTCCGGGCGGTAGGGGCGGCACGGGTGTACGGCCTGTCGTCGCAACCGCGGGAGTACCAAAGGGAACTGGCGGAACGGCTGCGCCTGCCCTTCGCGATCCTCTCGGACACCGGACTCGCGCTGCGCGAGGCCCTGGACCTGCCCACCTTCACCGCCGGCGGGCGCACGTTGTACCGCCGGCTGACCATGATCGTGAACCGGGGCGTGATCGAGCACGTCTTCTACCCCGTCTTCCCACCCGACCAGCACGCTGCCGAAGTCCTCGACTGGCTCCGGCTCCAGGATCCACCACAGGGGGAAACCGCACATGACCGCGAAGGCCACCCGCTATCTGTACCTCGCCCGCCACGGTGAGGCGACGGCCGACGAGAGCGAGCTGACCGAGAACGGCCGCCGCCAGGCCCAACTCCTGGGCGACCGACTCAGGAACGTTCCCTTGGCGGCGGTCCACCACGGGCCGCTGCCGCGCGCGGCGCAGACGGCCCGGCTGATCGGCGACCGTCTGAAGGAGGTGCCGGTACGGCAGGTCGAGACGGCCGGGGACTATGTGCCGTACGTGCCCGGCAAGGAGGAACTGCCTGCGGACGCGGCGGAGCGGCTGCTGGCGTTCCTTGAGCAGTTCACGGCTCAGGAGCGTGAGGAGGGAGCGGCGCTGGCCCGTGAGGCCGAAGAGCGGTTCACCGGGCCGGTGGACGGCGCCGAGGACCGGCACGAGCTGGTCGTCACCCACAACTTCCTCGTCGGCTGGCTGGTACGCGCCGCGCTGGACGCCCCGCCCTGGCGCTGGCTGGGCCTCAACCACTGCAACGCCGCCCTGTCCGTCATCCGCTACACACCGGGCCGCGCGGCCTCGGTCCTCGTCTTCAACGACATGTCCCACCTGTCCGAGGACCTGCGCTGGACCGGCTTCCCACCGGAGGCACGCGCTTAGGGCCTGTCCGGCGGATCATGCCGCAGACGTGGGGCCTGGCACGCACATCTGCGGCGTTGTCGTCGGTTGCCGAAGCTCCGCGTCGACGCCCTCCTCCGCCTTGCAGCTGCACGCACCAAGCCCCACTCGCCAGCGTCGATGGGGCACCGCCCGTTTCCTGCGACCTGATCCGCCGGACAGGCCCTAGCCCCGCACCCCGACGAAGAGCACCACAAGCACCACGCCCATGCTGAACAGCGTGAGGACCCCGCTCCAGAACGCGTCGTCGAGCGGGGTCCGCCGTCTCCTGCTCACCCACCGTGCTCCCGCCGCAGATGCGCCCGCATCCGCACGTTCGCGTCGCTCACCGCGCTGTGGTCGAACACCGCCCGCGCCGCGTGGCGCCGTGCGGCGAACTCCCGGCAGGCCTCGCAACCGTCGACGGGAACGGGGGAGCGGCTCACGTCGTACGTCGGCCCGGTCATGGCGTACGCCCCTCTCCGTGTCTGCCGTGCGCCCGCAACTCCCGGTCGCATTCGGCGACCTCGCCCGTGCGGCCCGCTTCCTTCGCGGCCGTCCGCTGGGCGAGCAGCGCCGCGCACACGTCGCAGCCGCCGCCGTACGGGGGCCTGGGCGCCGCCACCGCCGTACGCGCCGTCACGCCGACCACTGCGCGAGCGCCGCCTCGATCGCCCGCAGCGCCGCGGGGGTCGGACGCGCCCAGCCGCCGGGCGGGGTCCAGAGGGAGGAGGTGGTGGTGCGGGTGTGGGTGCGGCGGGGGAGTCGGGGGAGGGTCGTGGTGGTCATGGGGCTCACTCCTTGGTTGCGTGGTCGCGGACATGCCTGTGCGGAGCGCACCGGGTGAATTACGGTGCGTGTTCAGGCAGTACGAGCATGCCGCGTGAGCAGGGCGGAAATGCCGTGGAAGGGCGCTGGTTCCACACCGGGCACTCCAAATTCCACAAATTCCACAGCCGCCGGAGGGGGAGGACGGGATGCCGCAGAGACGGACGGTGACGAGCCGCAGCCAGGAGCCGCGCAGGCGATTCGCCGAGGAGGTGAGGGAGTTACGTGAGCGGAGCGGCGTCAGCCTGCGGCAGCTCGCGGAGCGACTGGGCTGGGACTGGTCGACACTCGGGAAGCTGGAGACCGGGCACACCCTGGGGAGCCCCGAGGTGGCCCAGGCGCTGGACCGGCATTACGGGACGCCGGGGTTGCTGTTGGCGTTGTGGGAGCTGGCGGTGGGCGATCCGACGCGGTTCAAGGAGCAGTACCGCAGGTACATGCTGCTTGAGGCGGAGGCGGTGAGCCTGTGGCACTTCGCCGTGAGTACCGTGCACGGCTTGCTTCAGGCGGATGGATACGTGCGTGAAGTGCTCGCGGTGGGCGGTACCAAGGGCGAGGAACTGGCCCAGCAGGTGGAGGCGCGGGTCGGCCGCCGCGCGTTGCTGGTGGGCGAGGACGCGCCGCCGTTCCGCACCATCCTGTCCGAGGCTGTGCTGCGCACACCGTTGCGGGACGCCAAGGCGTGGAGGGAGCAGCTCGAACACCTCGCGGAGATGGCAGAGCGCCCGAACATCACGCTTCAAGTACTGCCCCAGGGTTCCGGCCTGCACGGCTTGGTGAGCACCGACGTGATGTTCCTGAGGCTGTTTGACGGACAGACAGTGGCCTACACCGAGACCGCCTACCACGGTGAACTGGTCGAAGAAAACAGGGAGGTTGAGCGTCTGCAACGTGCGTACGATTCGATGCGCGACCTGGCGCTGTCCCCGGCCGAGTCGCGGAAGTTCATCGGGCAGATGCTGGAGGAAGCACCATGCGATCCGTCGACCTGACAGCCGTGACATGGCGCAAGAGCAGCTACAGCAACCCGGACGGCGGCGCGTGCGTCGAGGTCTCCGACGACCTGCTGGCCGCTGCCGCCTGGCGCAAGAGCAGCTACAGCAATTCGGACGGCGGCCAGTGCCTCGAAGTCGTCGACAACCTCCCGGCCCCCATCCCCCTCGTCCCCGTCCGCGACTCCAAGAACCCCCACGGGCCCGCCCTCATACTCCCGGCGGCGGCCTGGGCGTCCTTCGTCACGGCCGTACGACGTGACGAGCTGCCCGGCGCCTGAGGCTCAGGGTTTGCCGATGTCGACGGCCCACACGCCCGTACGGTCGTAGGCCTCGGGCGTGGCGGTCATGACCCTTCCTGGGACGACCCCCATGGCCGCGGCATGGACAGCGTGCCCGCACGCCCACTCCAGGCCGGCTGCCACCGTCTGCTCGACCGTGGCGGCGGCGGCGAAGTCGAGCGGCAGGAACTCCAGACCCGGCAGAGCGCCTACATGTGCGGCTTGATGATCAACGGTGTTCCCCTACTTGCCCGGCCTCGATCGCGGCACGCCATTCCTGCGCCGCGCGTACATCCGCCTCGGTGAGGTCCGGGCAGAGGTTGGCCCGGACGTAGGCAACCTCGCGGGCCGTGCGCTCCGCGCGCTCCTCCTCCGTCGGGGTCGCGGCGACCATACGCTCGACGTAGGCGCGCGTGCTCAGGCCGCGTTCCTCGGCGAGCGTGCGCAGTCGATCCCTTGTCGAGTCACTGATCTTGATGGTGGTGTCAGCCATACGGACAGAATGCAGGTGAATACCTCGGTCGGCAGGAAAACGCCGAAGGGCCGCCGCACCCCCAAAGGATGCGGCGGCCCTCCGGCAAGCCCTGGACCTACGTCAGTGGACGTCGCCCATCAGGACCTTGACCTTCTTGCGGTACATCCACACCGCGACACCGGCGATCACGGCGAGCGTGGCCTCCAGGGCGACGATGCCCGTCTTGTTGAGGTCGACGTTGGCGATGGACAGCAGACCCGTCGTGGCGTCACCGGCGGTGACGGCCAGGAACCAGACGCCCATCATCTGGGAGGCGTACTTCGCGGGAGCCATCTTCGTGGTGACGGAGAGGCCGACCGGGGAGAGCGTCAGCTCACCGACGGTCTGCACGAAGTAGATCGCGACCAGCCACATCGCGGCCGCCTTGTGACCACCCTCGGCGATCGTCAGCGGAGCCAGGAACAGGAAGAACGAGGCACCGATCAGGATCAGACCCGACGCGAACTTGGTGGCCGTGCTCGGCTCCTTGCCGCGCTTGTTCAGCGCCAGCCACGCCCAGGCGAACACCGGCGCGAGCGCCATGATCATGACCGGGTTGACGGACTGGTACCAGGAGACCGGGAACTCCCAGCCGAAGATCGTGTTCTTGGCGGAGGAGTCGGCGAAGATCGACATGGTCGAGCCGCCCTGGTCGTAGATCATCCAGAAGACGGCCGCGGCGACGAAGAACCAGATGTACGCGGACATCTTCGACTGCTCGGCGCGGTCGAGGTCCTTGTCCCGCTTGATCCGGGCGATGACCATGACCGGGATGATCAGACCGGCGATGGTGATCGGGACCAGCAGCCAGTTCAGGGTGTAGTGACCCGAGAAGCCGACGATGCAGTAGAAGACCACCGCGACGGCCGCCCACAGCGCGGACTTGCGCAGCGTCGCGGCCTTCTCCTCGCCCGACAGCGGCGTGGGGACCTCGTGCGAGCGCGGGTTCAGGTGACGGCCGCCGAGCAGGTACTGGGCCAGACCCAGCGCCATGCCGAGCGCGGCGAGCGCGAAGCCCAGGTGCCAGTTGACGTTCTCGCCGACGGTGCCGATGACCAGCGGAGCGGCGAAGGCGCCGACGTTGATGCCGATGTAGAAGAGCGTGAAGCCACCGTCACGGCGCGGGTCGTCCGGGCCGTCGTAGAGGTGACCGACCATCGTGGAGATGTTGGCCTTCAGCAGACCGGAACCGATCGCGACGAGCCCGAGGCCGCCGTAGAACGTGCCGGACGACGGCAGGGCCAGCGTGAGGTGGCCCAGCATGATGATGACGCCCGCGACGGCGACCGTCTTGCGGGGGCCGAGGACACGGTCGGCGAACCAGCCACCCGGCAGGGCGAGCAGGTACACCAGGGACAGGTACACCGAGTAGATCGCGGTCGCGGTGGCCGCGCTCAGGTGCAGGCCGCCCGGTGCCACCAGGTACAGCGGGAGCAGAGCCTTCATGCCGTAGTAGGAGAATCGCTCCCACATCTCGGTCATGAAGAGAGTGGCCAGTCCGCGGGGGTGGCCGAAGAAGGTCCTCTCGGAACCGGGGGTGCCCGGAGTCACCGAGTCCTTCGTCAGGCTGGACGCCATGGTCGTTCCTTGCTGGTCGGGACGCGCTGCTTGAGCGTTACGCGCCCGGTGGGGGGCGGCCGGCACCGGCGGGGTTCGCCTGTCCTTCCCCACGCCCACGGGGAGTCCGCTCCGGATTGCGAAGCGGTGGACGGCGACCACCGGGATCCACGCCCGTCACGCATGTGATGCGCTCGGGCCCGGCCACAGGTCATTCCTTTCAAGGCTGGCGAACACCAGCCCGCACATGAAAGAGACCTTCAGCGTCAAGTACGCGCCAAAGGTCCCCAAGTGGTGCTACAGGCGTCTGGTCACCATACGACATCTCAATGTGGCATATGGAAGGACTTGAGACATGGATCACAGGTAATAATGGAACCACGGATACGTATTCGAAGGTGTCAGGCAAGATCGCTTCCCACAGCCGCAGGCAGGAAACCGTACAGCCCCGGGTAAGAATTACGGTTGGCGATCACACCACAGGCGCTGTCCGCGGCGGACTACCATCACTCCATGACCCGTGTACTGCTCGCCGAGGACGACGCGTCCATCTCGGAGCCATTGGCCCGCGCCCTGCGCCGGGAGGGTTACGAGGTCGAAGTGCGCGAGGACGGACCCACCGCGCTCGACGCCGGAATGCAGGGCGGCGTCGACCTGGTCGTCCTGGACCTGGGCCTGCCCGGTATGGACGGCCTCGAAGTGGCCCGCCGCCTCCGTGCCGAAGGCCACACCGTCCCCATCCTCATCCTGACCGCGCGCGCCGACGAGGTGGACACCGTCGTCGGTCTCGACGCGGGCGCCGACGACTACGTCACCAAGCCCTTCCGCCTTGCCGAACTGCTCGCCCGTGTCCGGGCCCTCCTGCGGCGCGGCGCCGCGGAGCCGCAGCAGCCGCCCGCCACGCACGGGGTGCGCATCGACGTCGAGTCGCACCGGGCCTGGATGGGCGACGAGGAACTCCAGCTCACGGCGAAGGAGTTCGACCTGCTGCGGGTCCTCGTCCGGGATGCCGGCCGGGTCGTCACGCGTGACCAGCTGATGCGCGAGGTCTGGGACACCACGTGGTGGTCGTCCACCAAGACCCTCGACATGCACATCTCCTGGCTCCGCAAGAAGCTCGGCGACGACGCGGCGAACCCCCGCTACATCGCGACGGTACGAGGAGTCGGCTTCCGCTTCGAAAAGAGCTGAGGCCCCGCGGGGGCGGGTGGCGGGGGCAGGGAGCGAACCCGGGGATGCGGGGCGGAGCCCCGCCCTGAGGGGCGCGGGGAACTGCGCGCCCAGCCCCCACCGGCCCGCAGCCAAAGAGAACCCCGGGCTACCCGAGCGCCTCCCCTGTCCCAGCCGAGCGCAGCGTCAAGGCACACTGGTCCACGTACAGCCACCCGCCCGGAGGACCCCGTGCGCCGCCGTCTCATCCAGTCCACGCTCGCCGTCGTGCTCGTCGTGATCGCCGTCTTCGGCGTGTCCCTCGTGATCGTCGAGACCCGCACGATCAGCAACAGCGCCCAGGAACGCGTGGACTCCGAAGCCCTGCGCCTGGCCAGCATCGTCGACAGCCGCATCCTCGGCGACGAGCACATCAACGCGGAGATCCTCAAGAACCAGGTCGCGGAAGACCGGTACGCCGTGATCCGCATCCCCGGCCAGGCCCCCGTCGAGCTCGGCCTCCAGCCCAGCGGTGACGTCATCCACTCCACGGCCAAGGGCGAGGAGGGCGAGACGGTCACCGTCCAGGAGCCCCGCTCGGCCGTGACGCGTGAGGTCGGCCGCACCCTGCTGATCATCGCCTTGGTCGCGCTGCTCGCGATCGTCGCCGCGGTCCTGCTGGCCGTACGGCAGGCCAACCGACTCGCCTCCCCGCTCACCGACCTCGCGGAGACCGCGGAGCGGCTCGGCTCCGGCGACCCCCGCCCGCGCCACAAGCGCTACGGCGTCCCCGAGCTGGACCGTGTCGCCGACGTCCTGGACAGCAGCGCGGAGCGGATCGCACGGATGCTCACCGCCGAGCGCCGCCTCGCCGCGGACGCCTCCCACCAGCTCCGTACGCCGCTGACGGCCCTCTCCATGCGCCTGGAGGAAATCACCCTCACGGATGACCCGGACAACGTGAAGGAGGAGGCGACGATCGCCCTGACACAGGTCGAGCGCCTCACGGACGTGGTGGAGCGGCTGCTCACCAACGCCCGCGACCCCCGTACCGGCTCCGCCGTCACCTTCGACCTCGACGAGGTCATCAAGCAGCAGCTGGAGGAGTGGCGCCCGGCCTACCGCAGCGCGGGCCGCGCCATCGTCAGCTCGGGCAAGCGGCATCTGCAGGCCGTCGGCACCCCGGGCGCGGTCGCTCAGGTCCTGGCCGCGCTCATCGAGAACTCGCTCATGCACGGAGGCGGCACGGTCGCCCTGCGCACCCGTGTCACGGGCAACCAGGCCGTCGTGGAGGTCACGGACGAGGGCCCCGGTGTCCCCACCGACCTGGGCGCCCGCATCTTCGAGCGCACGATCAGCGGCCGCAACTCCACGGGCATCGGCCTCGCGGTCGCCCGCGACCTCGCGGAGGCGGACGGGGGCCGTCTGGAGATGCTCCAGGCACAGCCGCCGGTGTTCGGCCTGTTCCTCTCCCGCACCCCGCTGAAGAGGCCACCGCTGGTGGAGGACGAGGAACGAACGGTCAGATAGCCCTGGACGGTCGGACAGCCCGGGGCGGTAGGACAGCCCTGGACCGGCCCTGGACGGCTCAGTTCGCCCGTGCGCGTGCCCGGGACCGTCGAGGCTCCGGCTCCTCGTCGAGGAGCGCCTCCGCGCTCTCCAGGACCTCACGCGCCTCGTCCGGGACCGTACGGAACACCCACGTGCGGTAGGACCAGAACCGGAACAGCGTCGCGATGCCGATGCCGAGGAACTTGAAGATGTTGCTCTGCAGCGGGCTGTCCCAGCCGAACCCGTACGTCGCCACGTACAGCACACCGTTCTCGATGACCAGCCCCACCGCGCTGAACAGCACGAAGAGGCCCATTTCCTTGGTGCGGCCGCCACGGTCACGGTCCCGGTACGTGAAGTAGCGGAACCCGATGTAGTTGAAGACGATTGCGACGATCGTGGCGATGACACTCGCCCGTACGACCTGCAGCCCGGTCGCGCTACGCACCAGGTTGAAGGTCACCAGGTTGACGAGAAGCCCCGCTCCGCCGACCGCCCCGAACTTCGCGATCTCCCGGAACAGCTGGTCGAACCGGCGGCGAACCGCGCTGCGGGGCCGTACGTGAAGCCCCGAAGAAGCACTGCCCATGGTGTCGCCAGCCCCCGTAGGTCGGACATCGGTCAAAAAATTCAACCCAGCCACTCTAACCAGCGGGCCGCCCTCGTGCCTGCGGACGGTCTCACGGGACCGGAAAGAGCGTGTCGCAGCGGGGAAAAACCGGGGCCGCAGGCGGGATCACAGCCGGACCGCGGGCGCGGAAACCGGCCCCCATGGCGCGACCGATACCCTTGGAGCGTGACGTTCCCGGTAGTCGGCATGGTCGGCGGGGGCCAGCTCGCTCGTATGACACACGAGGCGGGCATCCCGCTCGGCATCAAGTTCAAGCTCCTCAGTGACACCCCTCAGGATTCCGCGGCGCAGGTCGTCGGTGATGTCGTCATCGGCGACTACCGCGACTTCGACACGCTGCGTGAGTTCGCGCGGGGCTGCGATGTGATCACCTTCGATCACGAACACGTACCCACCGAGCATCTGCGTGCCCTGGAGGCGGACGGCATCCCCGTCCGTCCCGGCCCGGACGCGCTCGTGCACGCCCAGGACAAGGGCGTGATGCGCGCGAAGCTCGACGAGATCGGCGTGCCGTGCCCACGGCACCGGATCGTGACCGACGTCGAGGACGTGGCCGCGTTCGCGGCGGAGGGCCTCGCCGAAGGGGCCGAGGGCGACGGTTTCCCGATCATCCTCAAGACGGTCCGCGGCGGCTACGACGGCAAGGGCGTCTGGTTCGTCCGGTCGATCGAGGAGGCGGCCGACCCCTTCCGGGCCGGCGTGCCCGTCCTCGCCGAGGAGAAGGTCGACTTCGTACGAGAACTCGCGGCGAACGTCGTCCGCTCCCCGCACGGCCAGGCGGTCGCGTACCCCGTGGTCGAGTCCCAGCAGGTCAACGGCGTCTGCGACACGGTGATCGCCCCCGCGCCCGGCATACCGGACGAGCTGGCCCTCCAGGCCGAGGAGCTCGCGCTGCGCATCGCCAAGGAACTCGGTGTCGTCGGTCACCTGGCCGTCGAGCTCTTCGAGACCCACGACGGACGCATCCTCGTCAACGAACTGGCCATGCGCCCGCACAACTCGGGCCACTGGACCCAGGACGGCGCGATCACCTCCCAGTTCGCCAACCACGTCCGCGCGGTCCTGGACCTCCCCCTCGGCGACCCGCGCCCGCGCGCCAAGTGGACGGTCATGGTCAACGTCCTGGGCGGCGACTACCCGGACATGTACTCCGCGTACCTGCACTGCATGGCCCGGGACCCCCAGCTGAAGATCCACATGTACGGCAAGGACGTGAAGCCCGGCCGCAAGGTCGGCCACGTCAACACCTACGGCGAGGACCTGGACGACGTCCTCGAGCGCGCCCGCCACGCAGCCGGTTACCTGAGAGGCACGATCACCGAATGAGCCCCGTCGTAGGCATTGTCATGGGGTCGGACTCCGACTGGCCCGTCATGGAAGCGGCCGCGCAGGCGCTGGACGAGTTCGAGATCCCCTACGAGGTGGATGTCGTCTCCGCGCACCGCATGCCGCACGAGATGATCACGTACGGCGAGCAGGCCGCGGAGCGCGGGCTCAAGGCGATCATCGCGGGCGCCGGCGGCGCTGCCCATCTGCCCGGCATGCTCGCGTCCGTCACCCCGCTGCCCGTCATCGGCGTGCCGGTCCCGCTGAAGTACCTCGACGGCATGGACTCGCTGCTGTCGATCGTGCAGATGCCGGCCGGTGTCCCGGTCGCGACCGTCTCCGTCGGCGGCGCGCGCAACGCGGGCCTGCTGGCCGCCCGGATGCTCGCCGCGCACGACGAGGAACTCCTCACCCGCATGCGGGAGTTCCAGCAGGACCTGAACGACCAGGCCACCGAGAAGGGCAAGCGGCTGCGCGCCAAGGTCGAGGGCGCGGGCGGCGGCTTCGGCTTCGGCTCCGGGAAGTGACGCGCATGGCCTCCCCCACGTCGTCCGCCACGTCCGTCACGTCCACGGCACCCCTCGACGAGGCCTGCGCCCTCCTCGCCGACTTCCCCGTCGTCGACGGCCACAACGACCTCCCCTGGGCGCTGCGCGAACAGGTCCGCTACGACCTCGGTGCACGCGACATCGCCGCCGACCAGAGCGCCCACCTGCACACCGACCTGGCCCGGCTGCGCGCCGGCGGCGTCGGCGCGCAGTTCTGGTCGGTGTACGTCCGCTCGGACCTGCCGGGCGCGGTCACCGCGACGCTGGAACAGATCGACTGCGTACGGCGGTTGATCGACCGTCACCCCTCCGACCTGCGGGCCGCGCTGACCGCCGCCGACATGGAGGCGGCGCGCGCGCAGGGCCGTATCGCCTCCCTGATGGGCGCGGAGGGCGGCCACTCCATCGACAACTCCCTCGCCGTGCTGCGGGGGTTGTACGCGCTGGGTGTGCGCTACATGACCCTCACCCACAACCACAACATCGCGTGGGCGGACTCGGCGACCGACGTGCCCACCGCCGGCGGTCTGTCGGCCTTCGGCCGTGAGGTCGTGCGGGAGATGAACCGCGAGGGCATGCTGGTCGACCTCTCGCACGTCGCGGCGACGACCATGCGGGACGCGCTCGACACGAGCTCCGCGCCGGTGATCTTCTCCCACTCCTCCTCGCGCGCGGTGTGCGACCACCCGCGCAACATCCCGGACGACGTCCTGGAGCGGCTGCCCGCCAACGGGGGAGTGGCGATGGTGACGTTCGTACCGAAGTTCGTCCTCCAGGCGGCGGTCGACTGGACGGCCGCGGCCGACGAGAACATGCGCGCGAACGGCTTCCACCACCTCGACACCACCCCCGAGGGCATGAAGGTCCACCGCGTCTTCGAGCAGTCCCACCCGCGCCCCGTCGCCACGGTGTCGACGGTGGCGGACCACCTCGACCACATGCGCGAGGTCGCCGGCGTCGACCACCTCGGCATCGGCGGCGACTACGACGGCACGGCGTTCACCCCGGACGGCCTCGACGACGTCTCCGGCTACCCGAACCTGATCGCCGAACTGCTGGACCGCGGCTGGTCGAAGACCGACCTCGCCAAGCTGACCTGGCAGAACACGGTACGGGTGCTGGGCGCGGCGGAAGACGTGGCGCGCGGTCTTCAGGCCACCCGCGGTCCGTCCGTCGCGACGATCGAGTCCCTCGACGGCGACGGGTCCTGAGCGTCCAGGGCGGGGTAGTCGGTGTAGCCGTCCGCCCCGCCCACGTACATCAGGTAGCGGTCCCGGACCGGGTTGAGCGGGGCTCCCAGGCGCAGCCGTCGCACCAGGTCCGGGTTGGCCAGGAACGGGCGGCCGAGGGCGACCAGGTCGGCGCCGGCCGCCGGCATCTCCCGGGCGGCCCGGGTGACGGCCTCGGTGGCGCAGAGAACATTCGTCCTCAGCAGGCGCAGAGACAGAAGGGGTGCCCCGCCGGGTCGGCGTACACCCGCCAGGTGCGTGAACGGTCCTCGGTGTCGAGTGCCCGCGCGCCGAGCGCCAGCACGCCCTTCTCGGCGGCGTCCAGGTCGTCGACGGTGAGGTCCAGATGGAACTGCTGCGAGTCGTCGGGCGCGGGCCACTGCGGCGGTACGTGGCCCGGGGCGGTCTGGAAGGCCAGCGAGGGCCCGTCGGGCACCTTCAGGTCGATCCAGTCCCCGTCCCCCTCGACCGTGCCGCCGAGCACCTCGGCGTAGAACCCGGCGAGGGCGCGCGGGTCGGGACAGTCCAGGACGACGACACCCAGCTTGGCGAGAGCCATGACTTCCTCCGAGGGGTTACCAACGACACCGACGAGTTACCTCTAGACCTCTTCAAGAGGTAACGGTTACTGCATGCTCTCGCATAGGAGGTAACGTCGCAACCATGAATGACCGTGCGCCCGCACCCGGCGGTCTGGCTCTGATCCAGTCGCTGGTGAACACCCTGGACATCGAGTCGGGCGCGGACTCGCTGGACACCGCCGAGGGCCGGGCGCCCTTCGGCCTCGCGGAGGGCGAGGCGGAGGCGTCCCGCGAGCTGCGCGAGTCGTTGCGCGCGGCCTGCCTGGCGCACGCGGGCCACCCGGCGCACCGCGCGGTGACCCCTCTCGGCGAGCTGCTGGCCCGGGCCCCGCTGCACGTGACGGTCGACGAGCACGACGGCTCGGCGCGGCTCGTCCCCGCGGCGGCCTCACTCACGTCCCGCGTCGCGGCGGCCCTCGCGGAGGCGCTCGCCGAGGGCACCTGGCTGCGGCTGAAGGCCTGTGAGGCGCCGACCTGTCACTGGGCGTACTACGACCGCTCCCCGGCGGGCCGCGGCCGCTGGTGCTCGATGTCGGTCTGCGGGGCGCGCGCGAAGATGCGCCGGTACCGCGCGAAGTAGCCCGTCCGTGGGCGCGGAGTGGGACAACCGGCCACACCGGTCGCCGGGAGCGTGGAGAATGTGCGATGACGGCGGTCCGGCCGACTGAGCCTCGGCCGGACCGCCGTCACCTGAGAAGTCCTACCGGGTCACCCGCGAAGCACTGTTAGGCGGTCGGGCGGCCCATCGCCCGGTACGTCCATCCGGCCCGGCGCCACACCTCGGGGTCGAGCGCGTTGCGGCCGTCCAGGAGAACCCGGGCCGAGGCAGCCTCGCCCAGCACCGCCGGGTCCAGCTCGCGGAACTCGCGCCATTCGGTCAGGTGCAGGACGACGTCGGCGCCGCGCACGGCCTCGACCGCGGAGTCGGCGTACCCGAGCGTCGGGAAGAGCCGCTTGGCGTTGGCCATGCCCTTCGGGTCGTAGACGGTGACCTGGCCGCCCTGGAGGTGGATCTGCCCGGCGACGTTCAGCGCGGGCGAGTCCCGGACGTCGTCCGAGTCGGGCTTGAAGGTCGCGCCGAGTACGGCGACCCGCTTGCCGAGGAAGGATCCGCCGCCCAGCGCCTCCCGGGCCATCTCCACCATCTGGCCGCGACGGCGCATGTTGATGGAGTCGATCTCGCGCAGGAAGGTCAGCGCCTGGTCCGCGCCGAGCTCACCGGCCCGGGCCATGAAGGCGCGGATGTCCTTCGGCAGACAGCCGCCGCCGAATCCGATCCCGGCCCGCAGGAACTTCTTCCCGATCCGCTCGTCGTGCCCGATGGCCTCGGCGAGCAGGGCCACATCGCCGCCGGCGGCCTCGCAGACCTCGGCCATGGCGTTGATGAAGGAGATCTTGGTCGCCAGGAAGGAGTTCGCGGAGGTCTTCACCAACTCGGCGGTCGGGAAGTCGGTGACGACGAAGGGTGAGCCCTCGGAGACGGGCGTCGCGTACACCTCGCGCAGGATCTTCTCGGCCCGCTCGCTGCGCACGCCGGCCACGAGACGGTCGGGGTGCAGCGTGTCCTGGACGGCGAAGCCCTCGCGCAGGAACTCCGGGTTCCAGGCGAGCTCGGCGTCCTCACCGGCGGGGGAGAGTTCGGCGAGCGTGCGCGCCAGCCGCTCCGCGGAGCCCACCGGCACGGTGGACTTGCCGACGACGAGGGCGGGCCCCTTCAGGTGCGGGGCGAGCGTCTCGAACGCGGCGTCGACGTACGACATGTCGCACGCGTACTCCCCGTGCTTCTGCGGCGTGTTCACGCAGACGAAGTGGACGTCGCCGAACTCCCCGACCTCGGCCCAGTCCATGGTGAAGCGCAGCCGGCCGGTGGATCCCTCGATGCCCGCCACGTGCTTGTGCAGCAGCTCCTCGAGCCCCGGCTCGTACATCGGGACCTCGCCCCGCTGCAGCATCTCGATCTTCTCGGGGACGACATCGAGCCCCAGCACCTCGAACCCGAGCTCGGCCATGGCCGCGGCGTGGGTTGCGCCGAGATAGCCGGTGCCGATCACGGTGATCTTGAGGGCCATGGGTGCTCCTGGGATGAATGGCTTCAGTGCGCTGCCCGAGCATAGTCGGGGCATGTTCGGACCCCTCATCGGGCAGGTTCCCTCCTGTCGCCAAGCTCACGTATCCCTCCCGTGGGCGGACCCCTAAAATTTGGGTTACTTAACGGTAATTAGCGTCTTTGGAGCGTGAGAGACCTTGGCCGGATCGGCTGATTTCGACCTGTACCGCCCGTCCGAGGAGCACGACATGCTCCGTGACGCGATCCGCTCCCTGGCCGAGGCGAAGATCGCGCCGTACGCGGCCGTGGTGGACGAGGAAGCCCGTTTCCCGCAGGAGGCCCTGGACGCCCTGGTCTCCTCCGACCTGCACGCCGTGCACGTGCCGGAGTCGTACGGCGGCGCGGGTGCCGACGCGCTCGCCACGGTGATCGTGATCGAGGAGGTGGCGCGTGTCTGTGCCAGCTCCTCCCTGATCCCGGCCGTGAACAAGCTGGGCTCGCTCCCGGTGATCCTCTCCGGTTCCGAGGCCCTGAAGCACAAGTACCTGACCCCCCTCGCCAAGGGCGACGGGATGTTCTCGTACTGCCTCTCCGAGCCGGACGCGGGCTCGGACGCGGCGGGCATGAAGACGAAGGCCGTCCGCGACGGCGACGACTACGTCCTCAACGGTGTGAAGCGCTGGATCACCAACGCGGGCGAGTCCGAGTACTACACGGTGATGGCGGTCACCGACCCCACCAAGCGCTCGAAGGGCATCTCGGCCTTCGTCGTCGAGAAGTCGGACGAGGGCGTCTCCTTCGGTGCCCCCGAGAAGAAGCTCGGCATCAAGGGCAGCCCGACCCGCGAGGTCTACCTCGACAACGTGCGCATCCCGGCCGACCGCATGATCGGCGAGGAGGGCACCGGCTTCGCCACGGCCATGAAGACCCTGGACCACACCCGCATCACGATCGCCGCGCAGGCGCTCGGCATCGCGCAGGGTGCCCTCGACTACGCCAAGGGCTATGTCCAGGAGCGCAAGCAGTTCGGCAAGGCGATCGCCGACTTCCAGGGCATCCAGTTCATGCTCGCCGACATGGCCATGAAGATCGAGGCCGCCCGCCAGCTGACGTACGCGGCGGCGGCCAAGTCGCAGCGCGGCGACAGGGACCTCACTTTCCAGGGCGCCGCGGCCAAGTGCTTCGCCTCGGACGTGGCGATGGAGGTCACCACGGACGCCGTCCAGCTCCTCGGCGGCTACGGCTACACCCGCGACTACCCGGTCGAACGCATGATGCGCGACGCCAAGATCACCCAGATCTACGAGGGCACGAACCAGGTCCAGCGCATCGTCATGGCACGCAACCTTCCGTAACCCACCCCCCGCACCACGGACTTGAGGGGCACCCCGCCGGGGTGCCCCTCGTTCTTGTCCCCGCTCGGCCTCACAGGCCGTTCAGCGCGCCCCGCAGATCCTCCGGCGTGCGGTAGTGGACGGTCCGCATGCCGAGTGCGGCCGCCGCCTCCACGTTCTCCAGGGTGTCGTCCACGAACAGGCAGCGCCCGGCCGGGACGCCGGCCCGTTCGACGGCGATGTCGTAGATGCGCCGGTCGGGCTTGGCGATGCCCACCCGCGCGCTGCTGACCACGTGGTCGGCGAGGTCCGTCAGACCCAGCGCCTCCAGGTCCTCCTCCAGCTGGACCGAGGTGTTGGTGACGAGGACCAGCGGCATGTGGGCGCGGGCCCGGCGCAGCAGCGCCACCACCGTCTCGTCGGCGTGGAACGGAGAGCGTACGAGCGCCGTGCTCAGCTCCACCGCCGTCCCGTCGGGCACCAGCCCGGTCAGGCCCTGCTGGATCGACCCCGCCCACTCGTCCGGTGTGATCCGGCCCAGCACCAGCGGCAGCACCGTCTCCGGTGCGAAGGCCAGCTTCATGGTGGTGCCCTCGGCCAGCCCGGCGGCGCGCTCCAGCGCGTACAGGCGTTCCGGTTCGTAGACGCGGATCACGTTGTCGACGTCACAGAGCACCGCGTCGAAGGGGCGTCCGCCGGAAGCGGACGGGGCGGCGGGGGAGAGGGGCATGACGTCACCCTGACATCCGCCCGAAAGCCACTGTCGGCCGGGGCCACCGGCCAGGGTGACTTCCCGGCCCGGTCCTGGGGCGTCCGGCATCACCGAACCCCTGGTTCTTCCGGCCCTCGCATCCTTACTAGGCCAGCCCCTCCGCCGTCCTAGTCCAGCCCCTCCGCCGCCCGCTTCTCCCGGAGTTCCATGATCGCCCGGCGGCGTGCCAGCCGGTGGGTGCGCCGGATCTGCGCCTCCTGGTAGCGCCGCTCGTCGCGCTCGGTCTCCGGGAGGACGGGCGGCACGCGCCGCGGCTTGCCGTCGGCGTCGACCGCGGCGAAGACGAGATAGGCCGAACCGACCTGCTGGGGCGGCGTCGACTCGTTCCAGCGCTCGGCCAGCACGCGCACGCCGACCTCCATGGACGTCCGCCCCGTCCAGTTCACCTGGGCCTTCACATGAACGAGGTCGCCCACCCGGACCGGCTCCAGGAAGACCATCTCGTCCATGGAGGCGGTGACGGCGGGCCCACCGGAGTGCCGCCCCGCCACCGCGCCCGCCGCGTCGTCGACGAGCTTCATGATCACTCCGCCGTGCACCGTGCCCAGAAGGTTGGTGTCGTTGTGGGTCATGATGTGGCTGAGGGTGGTCCGGGACGCGGAGGTCGGCTTGCCCGGAATATCGGATTCCGAGGTGGGCGCCAGGTCTGTCATGCCGTCCACCCTATGCGGGGGCGTGCGGCGGTCTCTTTGCATCAGCTCTGCAACAGGCGTGACCCAGATCTCCCCGGTCTCTTGTTAGGCACACGGTGCGGACCTGCACACTGGTCCGCATGAACGATTGGCCCGACGGGTGGTCCGACAGCAACCGCAGCGACCGTTACGGACGCGGCAGCGCAGGCGCTCAGCCTGAGGGCGCCCGCGTCATGCGGCAGGTTCAGCGTGGCCCGGGAACGCCCGGTCCGCGCCCGTCCGCCCCGCCGTACGGCGGGGTGCCCCAGCAGCCGACGTACGACGACGGCCAGGGGTATGACAACGGGTACGACTCCGGTTACAACACCGGGCAGGTCTACGGTTCGCCGGGCGGCCCCGGTGGTCCGCAGGGTCCCGGCGGCCAGGGCGGCCGTGGCCCGCGCCCCGCGCCGAACTGGCGGCGGCGGATCAAGTGGACCGCGATCACGCTGGTCACGCTGCTGGTCGTGGTCTCCGTGGGCACCTACTTCTGGGCCGACTCCAAGCTCCACCGTGACGTGGATCTCTCGAAGGTCATAGACCGGCCCGACGCGGGCAAGGGCACCAACTACCTGATCGTCGGTTCCGACAGCCGCGCGGGCATGTCGGCCGCGGACAAGAAGAAGCTGCACACCGGGTCCGCCGAGGGCAAGCGCACGGACTCGATGATGATCCTGCACGTCGGGGACAACGGCGACACGCTGGTCTCCCTGCCCCGCGACTCGAACGTGACGATCCCCACGTACCAGGGATCCGCGTCCGGCAAGACCTTCCAGGGCACGGGCCGTCAGGTGAAGCTGAACGCGGCGTACGCCGAGGACGGGCCGACGCTGCTGGTCCGCACCATCGAGTACAACACCGGCCTGCACATCGACCACTACGTGGAGATCGGTTTCGCCGGGTTCGCGAACATCGTCGATGCGGTCGGCGGTGTGGAGATGACCCTCGACCAGGGCTTCAAGGACAAGTACTCCGGCGCCGACTTCAAGGCGGGCAAGCAGACCCTCAACGGCGAGCAGGCTCTGGCCTTCGTCCGTACCCGCCACGCCTTCGCGGCCTCCGACCTCCAGCGCACCAAGAACCAGCAGAAGTTCCTGTCCGCGCTGGCCCACCAGGTCGCGACCCCCGGGACCGTCCTGAACCCCTTCAAGCTCTACCCGACCATGGGCTCGGGCCTCGACAGCCTCACCGTCGACAAGGACATGAGCCTGTGGGACCTCGGCAGCATGTTCTGGGCGATGAAGGGCGTCACCGGCGGCAGCGGCAAGTCCATGAACATGCCGATCTCCGGCTCCACGGGCGGCAACCTCGTCTGGGACAAGGCCAAGGTCAAGACGCTGGTCGACGAGCTGAAGAACGACCAGACGGTGACCGTGTCGGGCAACTGACCCGTACCACCACGAAGGGCCCCGCCGGACGAATCGGCGGGGCCCTTCGCGTGTCCCGAGGACGCGCGCGTCACCTACGTACACACCACCTGATCCCCCGTCACCACCCGGGTCTCCCCCTGGTAGGGATCCTGCACCCGGACCCGTGTGACCTCCTTGAAGTCCGCGCCGGCGATCACCTTCAGCAGCGGCCCCCGCCCCTTGACCTCACGCAGCTCGCTGCCCGGGAGCGCGGCGGCGAGGGACTTCGCGGAGCGGTCCCAGCGCGGGTCGTAGACGATGACGTTGTGCCGGGCGGTGCGGTCCTGGGCGTTGACGGGCCGGCCCGTCGTGCGGAACCCGGTGGCGGCCAGGGCGCTGTCCATGCGTTTGCCGAGGCCGTCCGTGGGCGTCCCGTTCTCCACCTGGACCTGGATCTGCTGCGGGGCCACCTCGACGCGCGCGGTCCTGGCGGGCGCCGCCTTGTGCGGGGGAGCGAGCGGCTTGTCGTCGCGCAGTGACTGGAAGAGCGCGGCGGCCTTGTTCTCGTCCCATTTCAGTGTGGAACCGATGCCCTTGGCGACGTACGCCATCTGCCCGATCGGCACGGTCGTGAACTCGGAGGAGGAGGGGGAGAAGTTCCGCATCGCCCGGCCGAGGTCCAGCAGTTCGTCCGTGCCGAACCCCTGGTCCGCGCGGACCGAGCCGAGCACGGCCCGGGTGACATCGCGGAACTTCATCGGGTTCAGCAGCACCCCCGACGACGTGGCCCGCTCGATCAGCGCCGCCAGGAACCGCTGCTGGCGTTGCATCCGGCCGATGTCGGAGGCGCCGTCGACATGCCGGGAACGTACGTACTGGAGTGCCTGCCCGCCGTTCAGCGTGTGCGTGCCGGCGGGCAGGTCGAGTCCGGTGTACGAGTCCTTCAGGGGATGTGCGGTGCAGATGCTCACGCCGCCGAGCACGTCCACCGTCTGCATGAAGCTGGTGAAATCGACCTCCAAGTAGTGGTCGATCTTCACGTGGGTCATGTTCTCGACGGTGCGCACGGTCAGCTGCGGGCCCCCCTCCGCGTACGCCGCGTTGAGCTTGAGCGGGTGGGGGCCGTGCTCGGCGCCGGTGGTCTGGTCGGTGTGCGCGGGCACCTCGGCGTACGAGTCGCGCGGCAGGCTCACGACGCTGGCCCGCTCCCTGTCGGCGGCGATGTGCACGATCATCATCGTGTCGGTGCAGTGGCAGGGGGCACCGCCCAGACGGTACTTCCGCCGCTCCTCCTCCGTGATCTTGTCGCGGCCGTCGGTGCCGACCAGCAGCACGTTCATGCCGTGGCCCGCCGCGGGGCGGTTCTTCATGTCCTTGAAGGGGTCGACCCGGGCGATGTCCTCGCCCAGGCTGGTGACCACCGCGTGCCCGATGCCCGCCGAGGCGAGGACCACCACCGAGATCGTGGTGACCACCCGCATGGCCCAGCGCGGCTTCTTCCTCCGTACGGGGGGCCGTACGGAGGACCGCTCCGGAGGCCGCCGGGAGCGGGGCGGCTGCGGACGGCTCTGGGGGCGGGGCTGCGGGCGTGCGGGGGAGCGGGGCGGCGTGGGCAAGGGGGGGACACCTCCGCGGGGGTGAACGTGGGGATCCGTGTGCACCGTAGGCCCATACGATCTGCTGCCCGGCCCGCGGACCGGGCGGCGCGCGCCCGTGTCCCCCATTCGCGGTAACGTGACGTCCGATGAGCGAGAAGTCTGACGTGCGGCCCCCCGCCGTTTCTGTGATCATGCCCGTCCTCGACGAGGAGCGGCATCTGCGCGGGGCCGTCCAAGCGATCCTGGCGCAGGAGTACGACGGCGAGATGGAGGTGGTGATCGCCATCGGTCCGTCCTCGGACCGTACGGAGGAGATCGCCGCCGAGCTCGTACGCGAAGACCCGCGCGTCCACACCGTCCCGAACCCGACCGGTCGCACCCCGGCCGCGCTGAACGCGGCGATCAAGGCGTCCCGGCATCCCGTCGTCGTCCGCGTCGACGGGCACGGCATGCTTTCGCCGAACTACATCGCGACGGCCGTACGCCTCCTGGCGGAGACCGGCGCGCAGAACGTCGGCGGCATCATGCACGCCGAGGGCGAGAACGACTGGGAGCACGCGGTCGCCGCCGCGATGACCTCGAAGATCGGGGTCGGGAACGCCGCCTTCCACACGGGTGGCGAGGCCGCTCCCGCCGAGACCGTGTACCTCGGTGTCTTCCGGCGCGAGGCCCTGGAGCGTCAGGGCGGCTACAACGAGGAGTTCATCCGCGCCCAGGACTGGGAGCTGAACTTCCGGATCCGGGAGGCGGGCGGCCTCATCTGGTTCTCGCCCGAGCTGAAGGTGTCGTACCGGCCCCGGCCCTCGGTCAAGGCGCTCGCCAAGCAGTACAAGGACTACGGACGCTGGCGCCATGTCGTCGCCCGCTATCACGAGGGCTCCATCAACCTGCGCTATCTCGCCCCGCCGACCGCCGTGTGCGCGATCGCGGCGGGCGTCGTGGTGGGCGTGGCGCTGACGCCCTGGGGCTTCCTGATCCCCGGCGGCTATCTCGCGGCGATAGCCGCGGGCTCGCTGCCCGCGGGCAAGGGGCTGCCCCTGAAGGCCCGCCTGCAGATCCCCGTCGCCCTCGCCACCATGCACATGTCGTGGGGCTTCGGCTTCCTCACCAGCCCGAAGGCGCTGGCGAGGAAGGTCATCGCCTCCCGCCGCCCGGCGGTGCTCAGCTCCACGGAACCCGCCAACTGAGCCCCATCCACCAACAGTTGGGCCCCTCTCGAGGTCGAGAGGGGCCCAACTGCTTTCCATCAACCGCCTACGACCAGGTGTAGTTCTTGTTGACGTGCATACAGGCGTCGGCCTTGGCGCCGTTGAGTACGTCCGCGGACTCCGGCGTCGTGTTGTCCTGCGCCTTGGCCTTGTACGCCGTGCCCTCGCGCCAGTCGGCACCGACCACGAGCGTGACGCCCGAGACGTCCGTCGACTTCTTCACCGCGCTCAACGGGACCCCCAGCGCCTTGGCGACCGCCTGGGCGTCGCCCTGCAGGTCGGCGCTCGGGTAGCGGATCACCGTCGTCTCCTCGACGGTCGCCGCCGAGGTGTCCGCCTCGGCCTTGGTGAAGCCCTTGCCGACGAGCAGCTGGGACACCGTGCGCGCGCGTCCGCCGACCGGGCCCAGCGTGGCCGTGCGGGTGCCGTTCTGCACGGTCACCCCGATCTGGTCGTCCGCGGCGGCCGGGTCCGTGGAGGCCTTCACCGCGGTCGCCTTCTTCTTGTCCTTGCCGTCGAGCGCGACGTCCTCGCGCACGAGACGGAACAGCTGCTCGGCCTCGACCGGCTTGGGCTCCACGCGGTTGCTGTCCGACACGGCCCACTGCCAGGGCATCGTGGTCATCGTGATGCGCTTCGGTTCGACCTTCTTGAGCTCGTTGCTGAGGTCGTAGAGCTTCAGCACGCTGCCCAGGTCCTTGTCGACGGTCAGCGCCTTGGTGGCCGTCTCCGCGAGGCTGCGCAGCTTGCCGGGGTTGCTGATCGTGGCGTTCTCGCGCATCTGGCGGACCATCGAGTTCATGTACTGGTGCTGGGCCCTGGTCCGGTAGATGTCCGTGTTGTCCTCGAAGCCGTACCGCGTCCGCAGCCAAGCCAGGGCCTGTGTGCCCTTGACGGAGGTCGTGCCCTTCTTCAGCTTCAGCCCGGAGCCGTGGCCCTGGCTGTCCTTGGAGTAGATGTTGGCGTCGACGCAGACCGGGACGCCGCCGATCGCGTCCGCCATCGACACCACACCCGAGAAGTCGATCTGCATGAAGTGATCGATGTGGATCTTGGTGAGCTTCTCCCAGGTGGCCACCGTGCAGCCCGGACCGCCGCGCCCGAGCGAGATGTTGGTCATCACCAGCCCGACCGTCGCCGGGTAGACCTTCTTGGTCTCCGGGTCCGTGCACTTGGGCATCTTCAGCAGCGTGTCGCGCGGCATGCTGATCACCGACATGTTGCTGCGGTCGGCGGAGAGGTGCAGCAGCATCTGGACGTCCGCGAGCGGGGGCGCGTTGAAGTCGTCCTTGGCGCCGCCGAGCGCCTGGTTCTCCTTGGTGTCCCGGGCGTCCGAGCCGATCAGAAGGATGTTCAGGGGGGTCTGCCCGGCCGCGTTCGCCTTGCTCTTGGCCGCCCGGTCCTTCTCGTCGCCGAGGTTCAGGTCGTCCTTCTTGATGTTGCTGTTCAGGTGCTGGTAGTAGAGGTAACCGGCGCCCGCGGTGCCAAGTATCAAAACCGCCAGAACCGACGCCGACCAGCGCAGTATGCGGCGTCTGCGCCGCGGGGGCCCGCCGTCGCCGCCCCCGCGCCGACGCCCGCCGCCACCGCCGTGCCGGCCCTGCCCACGCGGTTCGGCCGACGCGTCGTCGCCGCCCTTGTCGACCGGACGCCCGTCGCGCCCGATGTCTCTACTGGTGGAGCCACTGTCTTCACTGGTGGCACCGCCACCTCTGCCGCCGGAAGCCCCGCCTCCGTCGGTGGGATTGCCGTTCTCGTCGTACAGGCTGTCGTCCCAGCCCAGATCGTCGGCCTGCCGGACACGTGGTCGAGCCCCCTCCCCACGCACACCGCTTCGCGCCATCTCCCTGCCCCTCCCCACCCTGCGCCTGACAAACGGGTCCGTCCCGCGCCCGATCGGACGCGTACGTCTGGCCGGACACCCCTTGTCTCCGGCCCGGACGCCCCCGCGTCCTGTTAGACGTCTGACAGACCCGTTAGGTCATCAACTGGCGCACACTGTCTTGTCCGCCGTGGACTTGTCGACCTCGGGCGCCTTGGTCGGAGTGGTCAACGACACCCCCGCGCCCTTGAAGTCCTTGCCCAGGGTCAGCACGATCGCGGGCAGACCCTGTGAGTTCTTCTCGCTCTTGCCAGGCTTCAACGCCGAGGCGGACAGCCCCATGAGATCCGCCAGCTTGCGCGCCTGATCGGCCTGGTCGGGAGAGTACTCCAGGGTTGTCTTGCTCAGTGTTGCGTCGGCGTTACCGAGCTGGCTGGACTTGACCACGCCCTCAGTATTCTGCAGCCAGTTAAGAGTCTCCTGTGCGCTGCCGGCGGGGGCGCCGCCGTTGTAGATGTCGACGCGGATGTCGGCGGCGGCGGAACGGGTGCCCTTGAGGCGGGCGGCGACCTCGGCCTTCTCCTTCTTCTCCTTCTGCTTCACGGCGGTGAAGGAGACGTCGTTCTTGATCGCGTCGAAGACCGCGGGGGCCTGCGACTGGTTGACGACGACGGTCGCCTTGACCTTCTCGGCGGGGTTGTCGAGCACCGGCACCGTGGTGAAGGTGATGTTCTTCGTGGGCACCTTCTTCAGCTCCAGGGCCACGTCCTTGAGGGTGCTGACCTTTCCTATGCCGGTGTCCACGGTGAGCGCCTTGGTGGCGGCCTCGGCCAGGCTGATCAGCTTGGCCGGGTTGGTGAGGGTGTCGCTGGAGGCCATCTTGCGCATCAGCGAGCCCAGGAACTGCTGCTGCACCTTGATGCGGTCGAGGTCGCCCTGGTTGCCGAAGCTGTGCCGGGTCCGTACGAACGCGAGAGCCTGTTCGCCCTCGACCTTGGACTTGCCCGCGGGCAGCTTGAGGTGCGACTCCTTGTCGTTGACGGCGTGCGCCACGCACACCTCGACGCCGTCGACCGCGCTGGTCAGCGTCTTGACCGCGTTGAAGTCCGCCATCATGAAGTGGTCCACCGAGATCCCGGTGACCGCCTTGACCGTGCGCATGGTGCAGCCCGGGTCGCGGCCGTCCTGCCCGAGGCTGGTGTTGAAGCGGACGTTCTGTGTGCCCGGGATGACCTTCTCGGTGCCGTCCGGCTGCTTTGTCGGGCAGTCCGGCACATTGACGATCAGGTCACGCGGGATGCTCAACGCGGTCGCGTTCGTACGGTCCTTGGAGACGTGCAGCAGGATGTTGGTGTCGGCGTGCCCGACGCTGCCCTTGTCGCCGTAGCCCTCGTTGCCCTTGCCGGTGCGCTTGTCGGTGCCGATGATCAGGATGTTGAAGGCCTCGTCCTTGCTGAAGCCCTTCTTGCCCGCGCTGCCGACGTCCGTCGTGCTGACGTTGCCCTCAAGGTGCTTGAGGTAGAGATAGCCCGCGGCCGAGACGGCGACGAGCACGAAGGCCATAGTGCCGCCGGTCCACAGCACTATCTTCTTCGCCTTCGACTTCTTCGGCTTCGTCCGCCCCTTGCGGCGGCCCGGCGGTGGCTCGGCCGGCGCGCCACGGCGCCGGCGCGGCCCGGGCACGTCGGGGCCGGGCGCCGCCGGACTCTCTCGTTCCGGCGCCCGGCGCGCGCGTGTCCCCGCTCCCGGTCCCGCGTTCGCGGGGCTGCCCCGACGCGGTCTCGGGACTCCCGACTGCGGAGCGGAAGGGGTCAGTCGCAGTTCGTATTCACCGGTGTTCGGGTTGAGTACCCACTGGTCTGCGGGGTCGATGTTGTCCGCCCGCCCACGGCCTTGCGCGTCCACGGTTGTCTGAATCCTCCGTCGGGGCCACGCGGCGCCCTTCCCCCTCAAAGAGCGCTCGGGTCTCGGTCAGCAGTGCGCGACCCCCAGGACAGACCTCGTGGCCGGGTGCACCGGATCGCTCACACTATCCGGCCGGTTCAGGGTCAAGCGACGGTGGTGACAAATTCCACCTTCCTACAACTGGGCAATCCGCCCTATTTCTCAGAGACTTCTCAGCTCGGCAGTTCCCGCCTTGGCGCACGCTTTACCTGCAAGCGTCCTCGGCCGCCGTGTTCCCGCGGAAAGTCGGCGCGGGTGTGGGAGCGGTGGGCCGTTTTCCCCTCGACTTCCCGTTGCCGTGCGACTCCTCTTCGTAGTCGAATGCCGAGTCGTACGTACCTTCGCCGCCACCCTCGTACGAGTTCTTGCGTTTCGCAGGGGAATCCGCCGGATGGTCCGTCGGAAGACTCGTCGGAACGCCGCTCGGCGGGTCTGTCGCAAGGCCGCTCGGCGGGTCCGTCGGAAGGTCCTTCGCGACCGCCACCGGAGCGTCCGCGCGCAGCAGGGCGAAGAGTTTGTCGGCCGCGGGTTTCACGAGCTGGTCGCGATTGGCGTTGTAGATGTACGACGTTCGGGGCACCGTCAGGAATTGGACACGTTCCGTGGGGATATTGCGCATGCCGCGGACCAGGTCGTACAGCCCGCGCAGGCTCGCCAGATCCGGGTCCGTGGTGAGCGACGAAGTGGCCGCGTCGAGCACGGGATAGAGCCGTGCCGGATTGAGCAGGACGTCGTTGCTCTGCACCTTGTTGACGAGCGCGCCGAGGAACCGCTGCTGGCGTTCCATCCGGTCGGTGTCGCTGCCGTCGCCGATGCTCTTGCGGGCGCGGACGTAGCCGAGGGCCTGTTCGCCGTCGAGCACGACCTTGCCCGCGGGCAGCTTCAGCTTGGCCGCCTTGTCGTCGATGGGCTCCTTCAGGCACACCTCTACGCCGTCCACGGCGTCGACCATGTCCTTGAACCCGTGGAAGTCGACGACCACGTGGTGGTCGACACGGATGTTCGTGAGCTTCTCGACGGTTCGGATCGTGCACGCCGAACCGCCCACCTCGAAGGCGGAGTTGAACATCGCGAACATGGGCCCGGTGCGGGTGCCGTCCGGACGCCGGCAGCTCGGCACGTCCACCATCAGGTCGCGGGGGAGGGAGACGGCGGTGGCGCTGCGCCGGTTCGCGGACAGGTGCAGCAGGATCGTGGTGTCGGAGCGCTCGGTCCCGGAGTCCCGGCCGTACTCCTTGTTCCCGTCCCCCGACCGCGAGTCCGACCCGATCAGCAGGATGTTCTGCGCGTCGCGCACCAGCGCGGTGGGCCGGTCCTTCTCGTAGCGGGCGAGCTCGGCCGCGGCTTCCTCGTCGGCCGTGATGTTCCGGCTCAGCTTCTCGTACGCGGCCAGGCCGACGCCGACGGCACCGAGGACCACGACGGCGACACCGAGCGCCGAGTACTGCACCCAGCGTCGCCGTCGCCGTCGTACGAGCCCGGCACCGGTGGGCGAAGCCCCCGCTCCCGGCCCTGTCCTGTCGGTCACGTCGGAGTCCACCCCTCATGGCGTGCGAGCGTGCGGTGCTCCTACGACCATGGCTCGGAGGACCGGCGAGGGCGGCAGATGAGGGGCCGAACGGGTGACGGGACCCGTCAGGGGCGCGAGGCCCCGGCAGGTACGGATGCGCGGCGGGGCGGCGGGCGCGACCGGCACCCACGGGGCCGCCCCGACAGGCGACCGGCCCCCACGGGCCGGCCCGGACGGCGGCCGGCGACTACCGAACCGTCGAGGTCACCCGCTCGCTCTCGATCCGCTTGGCCAACGCGTCCTCGCCCAGTTGCTCCAGATGACGACAGAGCACCACGGACCCCCCGGAGGCGAGCGGCGCGTACAACCCCGCGCTCAGCCCCTCCCAGGTGTCGTACGGCAGCGCGGACAGGATCCGCGACCCGGGCCCCGTCAGATCCAGGGAGGCCGCCTCCGCCCGGGCCCGCTCGACGACCTCGGCCCCCGTGTGCTCGGCCCCGGCGACGATCAGCGCGGCCTCCTCCGGGTCCACCGGCGCGTACGGCTGGAAACGGTCGCCCTGGCTCGGCACCTCGACCGCGTAGTCGGCGTACCCGGCGGGCGGCGTCGGGAAGCGGCGTCCCAGCGGCGCGAGCGAGAGGGCGACGCGCTCGCCGGAGCAGGCGAGCCCGGCCTCCAGTGCGTCGGGCCCCGCGACGACGAGGTCGGCGGCACCGGGGTCGCCACCGACATCCGCGACGACCCCCACCGAGGAACACGCGAGCAGCCACACCGCCGTCTGCCAGTGCGCGGGCAGCAGCAGCGCGACCCGGTCGCCGGGCTCGGCGGACAACTCGCCCTGGAGGAGGTTGGCGGTCTTGGCCACCCAATTGGCGAAGGTCGCGACGGACAATTCAACACGTTCGCCCGTGGCGTCGTCGTAGAAGGTCACCAGGGGGCGCGCGGGGTCCGCGGCGAGCGCGGATCGCAGCAGGTCGGCAGGGGTGCGGTCGGTGGCGTTCACGCGCGCAAGCGTACGCGGGGGTGTCCGGCGGGACGCGGCACCCGCGCCACCGGTTCGGCGGAGCGTGACCCGACGGTCCGTCAAATCCGCAATGGAAAGATATGTATGACTATGTCCACGATCGGGGGCATGCATGGAACCCTTGCTTCCTCGGTCGGCGTCACCTGCGCGGCCGCACTCACCCTTCCGCTGGCCCTGTCCACACCGGCACAGGCCGGACCCCAGGCGTCGAGGACCGAGCCCGCCGTGACGGGCAGCACCCAGTCCCTCCCCCTGGTCCCGCTCTCCGGCGACCGCTCGCTCGGACCCGCCGCGCCCGAACAGGGCCTCGGCAGACGGAGCGTACGGTCGTTCTCGCTGGTCGGGGTCGTCTGGGACGACCCCGACACCGAACTGCGCGGCCGCGTCCAGGTCCGTACCCGCGCCACCGGAGGCAACCGCTGGTCCGGCTGGCAGGACATCGAGACCCGCAACCACGAGCACGCGGCCGACCCGGACACCGCCGAGGGTGGCTCGGGCCGGGTGCGCGGCTCCACGGCGCCGCTGTGGGTGGGGGACTCGGACGGGGTCGAGGTCCGCGTCCAGGCACAGGTGGACGAAAGAGCCACGGCGCCCGGCGAGTCGCCGCTCCCCAGAGGCATGCACCTCGAACTCGTCGACCCCGGCGCGGAACCCGCGCCCCGGGGCGCGCTGACGGGCGTCGGGAGCGCGGGCGTGGAGAGCGCCGAGACGTATGCCACCTTCGCCACCAACGCCGAGCTCGCCCCGTTCGGCGCGACGGAGATCCCGGCACTGTCCAGGGCCGAGACCGAGCGCGAACTCCCGGCCCTCCGCGGCGGCGCCCCGCTCGTGGAGCCGTACATCGGTGAGCGGCCACGCATCGTCACCCGGCGCGGCTGGGGCGCGGACGAGAGCCTGCGCGAGGGCGGCTTCGTGTACACCAAAAAGGTGAAGGCCGCCTTCGTGCACCACACGGCCTCGGGCAACAACTACCTTTGCTCCCAAGCCCCTTCGCTCATCCGCGGTATCTACCGCTACCACGTGGTGAGCAGTGGCTGGCGCGACATCGGCTACAACTTCCTCGTAGACAAGTGCGGAAACATCTACGAAGGCCGCGCCGGGGGCGTGGCGAAGCCCGTCATGGGTGCCCACACCCTCGGTTTCAACGACGACACCACGGGGATCGCGGTCCTCGGCAGCTTCGGCAAGACCAAGCCGGCCGCCGCCGCGGTGACCGCCATCGCGCGGCTCACGGCATGGAAGCTCGGTCTCTCCGGAGCCGATCCGCGTGGCAAGACATACCTGAAGTCCGGCGGTGGCAATCTCTACCCAAAAGGTAAGAACGTACGACTGAACGTGATCTCCGGCCATCGGGACGGGTTCGCCACGGAGTGCCCGGGGAGCCTTCTGTACGGCAAACTCGGCTCGGCCAGAACGGCCGCGGCCAGCTACCAGGGCCGCTGAGGTCTGCGCGGAGCCATCGAGGACACCCCACTGCCGTCGAAGGCCTCTTACTACGGACTGCATACACTGGCCGACCGAACCACTCTTCGGCCGGTCCCGGCAGGAAGCAGAGACGACAGGTGACAGAAGCGATCCTCCTGGTCGGGGGCAAAGGCACCCGATTGCGCCCGCTCACGGTGAACACCCCCAAACCGATGGTTCCGGCGGCCGGGGTCCCGTTCCTCACGCACCAGCTGGCGCGGGCGAGAGCGGCGGGCGTCGAGCACATCGTCCTGGCGACCTCCTACCTGGCCGAGGTCTTCGAGCCGTACTTCGGCGACGGTTCCGCGCTGGGCCTCCACATCGAGTACGTCACCGAGGAGGAGCCCCTCGGCACGGGCGGCGCCATCCGCAACGTGGCCGCGCGCCTGCGCTCCGGCCCCGACGAGCCGGTCCTGATCTTCAACGGCGACATCCTGACGGGCCTGGACATCCGGGCCCTGGTGGCGACCCACGAGACGACCGGCGCGGACGTCTCCCTCCACCTCACCCGTGTCGAGGACCCCAGGGCGTTCGGCCTGGTCCCCACGGACGCGACGGGCCGTGTGACGGCCTTCCTGGAGAAGCCCCAGACCCCCGAGGAAATCGTCACCGACCAGATCAACGCCGGGGCGTACGTCTTCCGCCGCTCGGTCATCGACACGATCCCGGCCGGCCGCCCGGTCTCGGTGGAGCGCGAGACCTTCCCCGACCTCCTGGCCACCGGAGCCCATCTCCAGGGCATGGTGGACTCCACCTACTGGCTCGACCTGGGCACCCCCCAGGCCTTCGTACGAGGCTCCGCGGACCTCGTCCTGGGTCGCGCGCCCTCCCCGGCCGTCCCGGGCCGCTGCGGGGACCGCCTCGTCCTGCCCACGGCCAGGGTCGCCCCCGACGCCAAGCTGACCGGCGGCACGGTCGTCGGCGACGGCGCGTACATCGGCGAGGGCGCCCGCATCACCGGCAGCGCGATCCTGTCCGGCGCGGTCGTCGAACCCGGCGCCGTCATCACCGACTCCCTCATCGGCGCCCGCGCCCACATCGGCGAACGCACCATCCTCTCGGGGGCGGTCATCGGCGACGGCGCGGTGGTCGGCCCCGACAACGAACTCCGCGAGGGCGTAAGAGTCTGGTGTGAGGCCAAGATCCCAGCGGGGGCGCTCCGCTTCTCGTCGGACCAGTAGAGCCGGCGGAGCCGACAGAGCCGGCAGTCGGCATCCGGTAGAGATCGAATAGAGATCGAAGTGCGGGTGGGCGGGGGCTGATCGCGCAGTTCCCCGCGCCCCCAAAGACCTCGGCTCGCCCGGCGTTCGAGAACGAGCCCGGATCCCGTCGCCCCACCCGGCCCCGGCGCGCACTTCCACCCTGTCCGGTGTTTGAGGACGCGTCCGGGGCCGAGCCCCCCACCCCGGCCCGTATCACTCAGCCTGTCCGGCGTTTGAGGACGAGCCCTTCGGGCGAGGCGGGGGTTCAGGGGGCGCAGCGCCCCTGGCGGGGTCGAAGGGGCGGAGCCCCTGAAGGATGGGACGGGTAGGGGCGGCGGGGGCGAGAGGCTCCCGGCCCGCACCCCGGGGGCGACTACAGCCGCCCGATATCCCCCCGCGGCATCCGCGGAACCCGCCGCGCAGGCGTCCGCCCCGACAACAGAATCAACCGAGCCGCCCGATGCCGCTGCCCGGCATACGGCTCCAACAGCGAAAGCATCACGGAGTCGTCCGCATCCCGATCCCCCGCCAGCGCGTACCCCACGATCCCCGGCAGATGAAGATCCCCCACGGTCACCGAATCCGCCGCTCCATGACTCCGCTGCACGGTCTCCGCCGAGGTCCACGGCCCGATCCCGGACACCAACTCCAGCCGAGCCTGCGCAGCCCCCGGCTCCATCCCCACCGCCTCCTCAAGCCGTCCCGCCACTCGAACGGCCCGCAGAATCGTCGACGCCCGCTTGTTGTCGACCCCGGCCCGATGCCACTCCCAGGAGGGAATCAGCGCCCACGTCCGCGGCGCCGGCATGACGGACATCCGCTCCGGCGCGGGCCCCGGCGCAGGCTCCCCGAACTTCCGTACGAGCAACCGCCACGCCCGATACGCCTCGTCCGTCGTGACCTTCTGCTCCAGAACGGACGGAATGAGCGACTCCAGCACCAGCCCGGTACGCATCAGCCGCAACCCCGGCCGCCGGTGCCGCGCGATGGCGACCAGCCGATGACGAGGCTCGAAGGCATCGGGATCGTCGGCCGAGCCGAGCATCTCGGGGAGTTGTTCGAGCAGCCATTCGCTCCCCGGCCCCCACGCCTCACCCCGCACCACCCCGCCCCGCGCCGAGACCCGCAGCGTCCCGGCCCCGGCAGGCGTCCGAGTGGTCCGCCACACGGCCCCGTCCGGCGTCGCACGGAAGGTCGGATCACCGGGCCCACGGCGCAGCGGCCCGAGCACGAGCCCGAGATCGACCGGCCAGGGCGGCGTCCAGGTGCGGGTATGTCCAGGTGCGATTGCCTGCCGAGGCACCCCGCCGGAGGCGTTCGCGGGCACGGCGACATGCCCGCCGCGCACAGTCGTACGCGTCGGCCGAGGAGCGAAACGTCCAGCCACGAAAAGGTCCTAGGAAACTCGGGGTGCCCTACGAGAGTAGGCGCTCACCCTCTCCGAACACCCGACCCTCGACGCACACCACTCGCGACGCACACCACTCGCGACGCACACCACTCTCACCGCACCTGGCCGAAGACTCTCCGCGCTCCTCGACAAGGGCCGTCACCACACCTCGGCAACCACTCTCACCGCACCTCGACAAACGCCCCGGCATCCCGCTCGGGCCGAGCCCGCGGCTCCTGCGCCGCATGTCCGACCGCCACGGCCCCCATCGGATCCCACCCCTCCGGCAGCTCCAGCACGTCCCGTACGACATCCCGGCAGAACATCGTCGACGACACCCACGCGGACCCGAGCCGCTCCCCGGCCAGCGCGACGAGGAAGTTCTGCACCCCCGCGCCGACGGCGACCACGAACATCTCCCGCTCGGCCCCGTCCCGCCGCGGATCGCCGTACGTGTGCGACCCGTCCATGACGAGACACGGCACCACGAGGTACGGAGCGTTGCGCAGCACATCACCGCGCCGCACCCGCTTGGCGATCGACTCCTCGCTCTTCCCGTCCCGCCGCAGATCCGCGATCCACGCGTCCCGCATGGCGTCGAGGAGCCGCGTACGCGACTCCTCGGACTCCAGGAGCACGAAGCGCCAGGGAGTGGTGTGATGCGGCGCGGGAGCGGTGACCGCCGCGGCCACGGCCCGCCGCACCGCGGCCGGATCCACCGGCTCGTCGGTGAAGGCCCGTACGGTACGCCGCTGGGTCACGGCCTCTCGTACGGCCTCCGAGGTGCCGAGCCGGAACATGTCGTCGCGCGCGCCCCGCACCATCGCCCGCGTCCCCTCCCCGTCGTCCTCGGTCACCACATGGGGCAGCCCGCGCACGACGGCGACGGGCAGCCCGGAGGCCTTGCCCTTGACCAGGTCACCGGCGGCGGCGAGCTCGTCGGCGGTGGCGACGACGGTGGCGCTCAGCGGATTGCCGTGCGCGTCGGTGCCGCCGCGCAGATCGTCCAGCACCCGTACGCCCGCGGCACCGATGGCGACATCGGTGAGCCCGGTGCGCCAGGGCCGCCCGAAGGTGTCGGTGATCACGACGCCGACGTCGACCCCGAGGGTGTCGCGCAGCCCGTCCCGGATGGCCCGCGCGGACGCGTCGGGGTCCTCGGGCAGCAACAGGACGGTCCCGGCAGGGGTGTTGGAGGCGTCGACCCCGGCGGCGGCCATCACGAGCCCCTGCCGGTTCTCGACGATCCGCAGGGTCCCGCGGCGCGCCACGACCCGTACGGTCTCGGCGTCGATGGCGGCCTCCCGGTCGGCGGCCTCGACCAGGCGCCCCTCGGCCTTGGACACGATCTTCGAGGTGACGAGGAGAACGTCCCCGTCGACCAGCCCGGGCTCGGCGACGGCGATCAACTTGCCGAGGTCGTCACCCTGTCGGACCTCGGGGAGCCCGGGCAGCGCCCAGACCCGGTAACCGTGGGAGAGCTCTCCGCTCAAGACGTCCGCACCTCCTCCGCCAGCGTCAGCGCCTCACGCGCCATCTGCGCCGCGGTGTCCAGGTCGGACATCATCAGCGGCACGGCCCGGCACCGGATCCCGGCCGCCTCGACCCGCTCCACGGCGGACGCGTCCACCGTGTCGACGAGCCAGCCGTCGAGGAGCCCCGAGCCGTAGTGCTCGGCGACCGCGGTGGCCGTGGACTCGACGCCGACCGCCGCCAGCACCTTGTCGGCCATGCCCCGCACGGGCGCGTCGCCGACGATGGGGGAGAGGCCCACCACGGGCACGCCCGCGTCGGCGATGGCCTCCCGGATGCCGGGCACGGCGAGGATCGTGCCGATGGACACGACCGGGTTGGACGGCGGGAAGAGGATGACGTCCGCCTCCGCGATGGCTTCCAGGACACCCGGTGCGGGCTTGGCCTGCTCGGCGCCGACCGGCACCACGGCCTCGGCCGGCACGGAGGCCCGCAGCCGCACCCAGTACTCCTGGAAGTGGATCACCTTGCGCTGGCCGTCGACCTCGACGGCGACATGGGTCTCCACGCGGTCGTCGGACATGGGGATGAGCCGCACTCCCGGTTTCCAGCGGTCGCACAGGGCTTCCGTGACCGCGCTGAGCGGATAGCCCGCGCTCAGCATCTGCGTCCGCACGATGTGCGTCGCGAAGTCGCGGTCGCCGAGCCCGAACCACTCGGGCCCGACCCCGTAGGCCGCGAGCTCCTCCTTGAGGTGGAAGGTCTCGTCGGTCCGGCCCCAGCCCTGTTCCTCGTTGATGCCGCCGCCGAGCGTGTACATCACCGTGTCGAGGTCCGGGCAGACCTTCAGGCCGAAGAGATGGATGTCGTCGCCGGTGTTGCCGATGACCGTGATGTCCGCGTCCGGCACGGCCCGCTGGAGACCACGCAGGAACCGGGCACCACCGATACCGCCTGCCAGAACCACAATGCGCATGGGGTTCAGTCTGGCAGGCGGGTACGACAACGCGTGAGGCGGTTACGAGACCGCGGGCGCCCTCAGGCCGTGGCGACGGCCGGGGCGCACTGGGCCGAATGCATCGGCATCTCGGTAAGACCCGGGTAGTAAACGTGCAGGCTCACGGCCGGTTCCAGGGAGTCGTTCACGACCTCGTGGATGTACCCCGGCGCGAACACCCGCTGGGATCCTGCCCCCAACGCGCGGGTGTCGCGCTCCGTGCGCTCGGTCAATGCGCCCTCCAGGACGGTGAGTACGCCGGAGGAGCGCCCGTGGTCGTGGAGTCCGCTGCCCTGTCCGGGCACCCAGGACAGCAGCCACACCTCGTAGCCGGGTCCGGTGCGCAGCCGGTGGTACCAGCGGGAGGTCGCGTCGTACTGGACGAGGTGCTCCCACTGGGAGCGGTCGGCGGCGATGGAGCGGGCCAGGCCGACGAACTCGGACACGGTGGCGGGGTGCTCGCGCGGCGGCTGGAGCAGGTGCGGTACTTCGAGGATGTCGCCGGCGATCTGGAGGTCGCTGTCGCTGTTCATGGGTGCGGTGGTTCCTCGGCGGAGAGCTGGGGTGTCGCGGGGCCGTTTCCGTCCGGATCACGGACGGGGAGGGTGCCCTGGTAGGGGCGATCGCCCCGTAAGCGGGGCGGGGATTCGCCTCAGTGGCGGCGAGGCAGCCGGAGCGCGGTACGGCTCAACAGCTGGGACAGCAACAACAGCTACAGCGAGCGCGGGCAGCACCGTGGGACCCGGCGGTGCGGGTCGAGGTGAGTGCCAAGTTCGCGAGCATGCCCATAAGGACATCGGTTCACACCTCGGCTGTCAACTTCATGTCCGCCATGTGGGAGATGTTTCACCTCATCCGGTTCATCTGTGTGGCGAAAGGTTTGCTCTGGAGCCACCCCGGACACATGGCGCACAACCGGGCGCGCAAACCTCGATGCGATCCCGTGATCCAAATGTGATCCGGTTCGCTTCGGAGTCCGCGTCGGAACGAGATCGAACTTCTGGGCGTCCTTCCCAGTAGCGGGTCGGAAGTTCGGGCGGGCCCTTTGAGGCTGTCGGGGTTTATGCCGATTTGAACACTTTCCGCATAGCCTTGGTTCCGCAGAGTGAATAAGGGACCCAATAGCAGATCTCGGCTTGACTGGCCCGGATCGGCACACTTGTAATTTCACTCGTGTCGTTCAGCCGAAATCGGTAACGGCAGCATCACGGGGACGCGAAAGACAGACGAGGGGCGCACATGACCGAGCTGGTGCAGCAACTGCTGGTCGACGACGCGGACGAGGAACTCGGCTGGCAGGAGCGCGCGCTGTGCGCCCAGACCGACCCCGAGTCCTTCTTCCCCGAGAAGGGCGGCTCCACCCGCGAGGCCAAGAAGGTCTGTCTCGCCTGTGAGGTCCGCTCCGAGTGCCTGGAATACGCGCTCGCCAACGACGAGCGGTTCGGCATCTGGGGTGGTCTGTCCGAGCGCGAGCGCCGAAGGCTGAAGAAGGCCGCCGTCTGACCGTACGGCGCGCACCCCTCGTACCGATACCGGCAGGTAAGAACGGCCCGTCGCAGGTGGGTTATCCACAGGCGGCGGGCCGCTGTGTTGCCCAGCCGTTAGTGTGGGCCCTCGTCCGAGACGTCCCGCTGTCCCCGCCGGACACAGGCGTCCACCGCAGTCCATCGAACCGGGGCCCGTACCTCGATGTCCGTGCACAGCCATTCGGCAGTCCAACACGACGCCGCCACACCTGAGTTTCCGCGCCACGTGGTGACCGCGGTCCTCGTCTCCCACGACGGCGCCCGCTGGCTGCCCGAAGCGCTCGCCGGGCTGCTCGGCCAGGAGCGCCCGGTGCAGAACGCGGTGGCGGCCGACACCGGCAGCGCGGACGACTCCGCCCTGCTGCTGACCGACGCACTCGGCGCCGACCGGGTGCTGCACCTCGCCCGGCGCACCGGCTTCGGCCAGGCCGTCGAGGAGGCCATCCGCGGCGCCGGCATGCTCACCCCGGACGACCTGCCCTATCTGAAGCGCCCCAGCGGCTGGGACCCGGTCACCCGGACCTGGCGCGACGACGCCTACGACATGCCGGAGCTCCCGCACGGCGAGCCCGAGCAGTGGCTCTGGCTGCTGCACGACGACAGCGCGCCCGAGCCCGACGCCCTGGCCCAGATGCTCCGGGTCGTGGAGAGCGAGCAGGAGGTCGGCAGGGAAGTCGCCGTGGTCGGCCCCAAGCTGCGCGGCTGGTACGACCGGCGAGCGCTCCTGGAGGTCGGCGTCACCATCGCCAACTCCGGCCGCCGCTGGACGGGCCTGGACCGCCGCGAGCAGGACCAGGGCCAGCACGACCACGTCCACCCCGTGCTCGCCGTGTCCACCGCCGGCATGCTGATCCGGCGCGACGTCTTCGAGGAACTCGGCGGCTTCGACCGCCGGCTGCCCCTGATGCGTGACGACGTCGACCTGTGCTGGCGCGCCCAGGCCGCCGGGCACCGCGTCCTCGTCGCCCCCGAAGCGGTCGTCCGGCACGCCGAGGCCGCCTCCCGCGAGCGCCGCACCGTCGACTGCGTGGGCCGCACCGCCGCCTCCCCGCACAAGGTCGACAAGGCGGGCGCCGTCTACACCCTCCTCGTCAACGCGCGTACGGCACAGCTGCCCTGGATCCTGATCCGGCTCGTCCTCGGCACCCTGCTGCGCACCGTCGCCTACCTCGTGGGCAAGGTCCCCGGACAGGCCGTCGACGAGATCCGCGGCCTGCTGGGCACCCTGCTGCGCCCCGAGCGGATCCTCGCGGGCCGCCGCAGACGCGGTCGCCCCCAGGTCGACAAGGGCGAGCTGCGCGCCCTGTTCCCGCCGCCCGGCGCCACCGTGCGGGCCACGGTCGAGCAGGTCGCGGGCAACTTCATGGGCAGCGACGACCCCGACGCCACCACCGGCGCCGGACGGCACGGCGGTGCGGTCGAGTCCGGACCCGGCGGCGACGACGCCGACTTCCTCCAGATCGAGCAGTTCGCCCGGCTCAAGCGCATCGCCCGCAACCCCGGCCCGATGCTCTTCCTGGTGCTGCTGTTCGTCTCCCTCCTGGCCTGCCGCGGCCTGCTCGGCAGCGGGTCGCTCGCGGGCGGCGCGCTGCTGCCCGCGCCCGCCGACGCCTCCGAGCTGTGGTCGCGCTACGCCGACGGCTGGCACCCGGTGGGCGCCGGCGGCACGGAGACGGCGCCGCCGTACCTCGCGCTCGTCGCCCTGCTGTCCTCCCTGCTCCTCGGCTCCACCGGGCTCGCGGTCACCGTGCTCCTGGTGGCCTCCGTCCCGCTGGCCGGCTTCGCCGCGTACTTCGCCTCGCGTCCCCTCGTCGAGTCGCGCCTGCTGCGCGCCTGGGCGTCCGTGGCGTACGCCTTCCTGCCCGCCGCAGCCGGCGCCCTCGCCGGCGGCCGCATCGGCACCGCCTTCCTGGCGATCCTGCTGCCGCTCATCGCGCGCGCGGGCATCGCCGCCAGCGGGCTGGCGCACTCCTCCGGAGCGCGCGGCAGCTGGCGCGCCACCTGGGCGTACGCCCTCCTGCTGTCGTTCACCACGGCGTTCACGCCGATCGTGTGGCCCATCGCGCTGGTCCTCGGAATCGCCCTCCTCGTAGTGCGCCGAAAGGAGATCACCGCCTACGGGCCGCGTTTCCTGGTCCAGCTCGGCACCCCGCTGCTGGTCCTCGCTCCCTGGTCGCTGACGCTGCTCCCGTTCGGTTTCTTCAAGGAAGCCGGGATGCCCTACGGCGCGAGCGCGGCCTCCGCGCTCGACCTGCTCGGCGCCAGTCCCGGCGGTCCCGGCACGGTCAGCGGGCTGATGCTCATCGGCATCGTGCTGGCGGCCCTGGCCGCCCTGATGCGCAGCGAGCGGCAGCGAGCGGTGTGGGTCGCCTGGGCCGTCGCCCTGGTGGCGCTCGTCTTCGCCGTGCTGTCCAACAAGTCGGCCTGGGCGGGACCCGCCACCCTCGTCTACGGCCTCGCACTGCTCGCCGCCGCCGCGCTCGGCGCCGACGGGGCACGCGCGCGGGTGGCCGAGCAGAGCTTCGGCTGGCGCCAGCCGGTCGCCGCGCTCATCGCGTTCGCCTCGGCCGCCGGCCCGCTGCTGGTGGCCGCCGGATGGGTCCTCGGCGGCGCCGACGGTCCCGTGGAGCGCCGCGACCCGGTGCAGGTGCCCGCGTTCGTCGCCGAGGAGAGCGGCACCCGCGACCAGGCCCGCACCCTCGTCCTCGACAGCGACTCCGGCGCCCGCGTCGGCTACACCCTCGTCCGCGGCTCCGGCGCCCGCATGGGCGACGGTGAACTCGCGGCCGAGGGCGGCGAGAACAAGCAGCTCGACAAGGTCGTCGCCAACCTCGTCGCGGGCTCCGGCGCCGACCAGGCCAACCAGCTCGGCGGCTTCGCCGTGCGCTACGTCCTGGTCCGCAAGGGCGCGCCCCGCGAGATGAGCCGCGTCCTGGACGCCACCCCGGGCCTGACCCGGCTCAGCCAGCAGGACGGCAGCGCCCTGTGGCGCCTGGACAGCCAGGTCTCGCGCGCCTCGATCGTCCCCAAGTCCGGCGAGGCCCTGTCCATCGCCGCCGGACCCGTCGAACTGCACACCACCATCCCCTCCGGGGGAGAGGGCCGCGTGCTGCGCCTCGCCGACACGGCCGACGCGGGCTGGACGGCGACCCTGGACGGAAGGCCGCTCACCCGCACCACCGTCGACGGCTGGGCGCAGGGCTTCGAGCTGCCCGCGAGCGGCGGCAGGCTGGACGTCACCTTCGACGCCCCGATGAGCCACACCGGCTGGCTGTGGGCCCAGGGCGCGCTCGCCGTCGTCCTCGTGGTCCTCGCCCTGCCCGGGCGGCGCCGTGACGTCGACGACGACCTTCCCGAGGAGCCGGTCGTCCCGGCCCAGGACGCCACGGGCGAGGGCCGCCGCGCCCGCCGTCTGCGCGCCCAGGCCGAGGCCGAGGCGGAGCAGTCCGACCAGGCCGTCCAGGAAGAGGGCGCCCCTCCTCCTCCGGAGGAGGAGGCCGAGCAGACGCCCGCGTCGGTCCCGCAGCAGCAGGCGTACGACGAGTGGGACTCATCGACCTACGCGGGCGCCGAGTACGGCACCTACGGCGGCGAGCAGTACCAGGGCCGGCAGCAGTACCCGGCGGGCACCTACGAGCAGCAGCCGTACCAGGCGGACCCCTACCAGGCGGGCCAGTACGACCCGTACGCCTACGGGGGCACGGCACCGTACGACCCGATGCAGACGTACCAGGGCTACGACGGGACCGGCCAGGGCTACGACGCCGCCTACGACCCGAACACGCCCCCGCAGCCGCCGCACGGCACCGACAGTGAGCGCCCCGACGGGAGCCAGCAGTGAACCGCACCACCCTGTCCCTGATCGCCGGCGCGACCGCGCTCGCCGCCGTCACCGGATTCGCCTCGCTCAACGCGCCGGCCGCCTCCGGCGACAACACCGTCAAGGCGGCCACCCAGCAGCCCGTGGAGCGCACCAGCCTGCTCTGCCCGCAGCCCAGCACCTCCGAGATCGCGGAGACGGCGTACACGTCGTTCACGCCCGTCACCCAGGGCGCCGCCGACAGCGGCAAGGCCGAACTGCAGGCCGCGGCCGAGGAGTCGGCGGACTCCGCGAGCGGCAAGAAGACCGGCAAGAAGACCGTGAAGGCCGCCCTGAAGCCGGCGGAGCCCGGCAAGCCGGCCACCGGTGACGGCTCCGGAGCCGAGCCGCCCGCCCTCGTCGGCACCGCCGAGGGCAAGTTCGCGCCCGGCTGGACCGTCCAGGAGACCACCGCGGTCGCCGCGGGCACCGGCCGCGGTCTGCTCGGCACCAACTGCACCGCCCCGGACACCGAGTTCTGGTTCCCGGGCGTCAGCACCGCCACCGGCCGTACCGACTATGTGCACTTGACCAACCCCGACGACTCGGCGGCCGTCGTCGACGTCGAGCTGTACGGCAAGGACGGCACCCTCAAGTCCACGGTGGGCGAGGGCATCACGGTCCAGCCGCACGCCAGCGAGCCGCTCCTGCTGAGCACGCTCGCGAGCGGGCAGCAGACCGACCTCACCGTCCACGTGACCGTCCGCAGCGGCCGCGTCGGCGCCGCCGTCCAGGCCCTGGACGACAAGATCGGCGGGGACTGGCTGGCCGCCTCCACCGACCCGGCGGGCAGCCTCGTCATGCCGGGCATCCCCAAGGACGCCACGGCCGTGCGGCTGGTCGCCTTCGCGCCCGGCGACCAGGACGCCGACCTGAAGATCCGCCTCGCCTCGCCCTCGGGCCTGATCACACCGGCCGGGAACGAGACGCTGCACGTCAAGGCCGGCATGACCGCGGCGGCCGACCTCGGTGACGTCACGCGCGGCGAGGCGGGCTCCCTGGTGCTCACCTCCACCGGAACCTCGGCTCCGGTCGTCGCGGCCCTGCAAGTGGTGCGCGGCAAGGGCAGCAAGCAGGAGATGGCGTTCATCCCGGCCACCAGCCCGGTCGGTGCGCGGGCGACGGTCGCCGACAACAGCTCCAAGGGCACCACGCTCGCCCTCTCCGCCCCCGGCCGGAGCGCCCAGGTCAAGGTCACCGCGTCCGCCGGCAGCGAGGGCGGTACGGCGGCGACGAAGACGTACACGATCAAGGGCGGTACGACCCAGGACATCGACGCACCGGTCCCGGCCGGTCTCAAGGGGACGTACGCCCTGACGGTCGAGCCCGTCTCCGGAGGCCCCGTCTACGCCTCCCGGACCCTCGCCTCCGCCCAGGAGGGTGTCCCGGGGTTCACGATCCAGACCCTCCCGGACGACCGCGGGACGGTGGCGGTGCCGGAGGCGGACCAGGATCTGTCGGTGCTGCTGAAGAAGTGATCCCGTACGGGTGATCCACCGGGTCCTCAAGGGGGACCCGGTGGCGCTCCGACCGCGCTCCCGGTAGTGCTCGGGCGGGCCTCAGTCCTCGCCGTAGCGCGGGTCCACCGTCTCCGGTGTCAGTCCCAGCAGCTCCGCGACCTGCTCCACGACGACCTCGTGCACCAGCGCCGCGCGCTCGTCGCGGCCCTTGGTGCGGATCTCGACCGGGCGACGGTAGACGACCACGCGCGCGGGATGGTCCTCGAACGCCGGGATCGTGCCCCCCAGAGGCACCGCCTCGTCGCTCCAGCCCTCGCCGGAGCCGCCGAGGCGGGGCACTTCGAGGACCATGAAATCGATGTCGGCGAGTTGGGGCCAGCGCCGCTCCAGCCGCTCCACGGAGTCCTGGACCAGGTCCGCGAAGACCTCGGCGCGGCTCGCGGCGAGCGGCACCTGGGGCGGCGCGACGGGGCCGCGCATGCCCCTTCCGTGGCGATCACGACGGCGGGGCCCGGGTGCGGCGGCGGTGGGCGGTACGGGGGTGTCCATCACTGACGAAGAGTAGTCCCCACGAGGTCCGCGCGCCCGGCCCCCACGCGGCGGCCCGCGGCCCGGGGCAGGAAGCCCGGCGCACGTTCCGGATGTCGCAGGATGACCATTCCAGCCAAGCTTGGGCTCGATTCCGTATCCCTCCAGGACCGTCGCTCACATGGCAATTGACGTGGTTTGCACCAAGTGGTGACCGGATTCAGGTCTGTTCGGCATCTCGCCACGGGATGTCGTCCCAGGTCAGGACGGGCGGTCCGAAGGCTTGTGTGGGCGGACTCACAGCACGACACGGTGGGGTGACCTGGGGGAGAGTCGTCGCGGCCCGCTCAAGAGTGCGGTACCGTCCAACGTCGTGAGCCCTGTACGTCGCTGTTCGCGAACCGCTTGCGGCCGTCCCGCCGTCGCGACGCTGACGTACGTCTACGCCGACTCGACCGCGGTCCTCGGCCCGCTCGCCACCTACGCCGAACCCCACTGCTACGACCTGTGCGCCGAGCACTCCGAGCGCCTCACCGCGCCGCGCGGCTGGGAGGTCGTCCGGCTCGCCGACGCCTCCGCTCCCTCCCGCCCCAGCGGTGACGATCTGGAAGCGCTCGCCAACGCGGTGCGCGAGGCGGCCAGGCCGCAGCAGCGCACCGCCGAGGCCGGTGGCGGCGCCCGCTCGGCGGACCCCATGGAGGTCGCGCGCCGCGGCCACCTACGGGTGCTGCGCTCGCCGGACAACTGAGCGTCCGCCCCCTCCGTATCCAGGGTCGACCCCGCTGAGCTTGCTCCCTCGGCTCCATCGAGTCGTGCACGCCCATTGACGAGGACTTGTCGCGGACACGGCCATTTCCCCGTCCGCGAGAAAACGCTTTCCGCATCGCGGAATCCCCCGCGTGGCGGAATCCGGGGAGGCGCCCGTGTACGTCCAGAAACTGGAACCCGTGGCCGACTCGCTGGGCCTCTCCGCCCTCGTGGCGACCCTGCCCCTCGTCATCGTCCTCGTCCTGCTCGGCGGCGTTCGCGTGACGGCGCACCGGGCCGGACTCATCGGCCTCCTGGCCGCGTCACTGGTCGCCTGGCTCGCATACGGCATGCCGGTCGGCTAGACACTCTCCAGCGCTGCCCAGGGGGCCGTTTTCGGCCTCTTCCCCATCCTGTGGATCGTCGTCAACGCCCTGTGGGTGTACCGGATGACCGTCCGCACCCGGCACTTCGACGTCCTGCGCCGCTCGTTCGGGCGACTGTCCGACGACCCGCGCATCCAGGCACTCGTCGTCGCGTTCTGCTTCGGCGCGCTCCTGGAAGCCCTCGCGGGCTTCGGCGCGCCCGTCGCGATCTGCTCGGTGATGCTGGTCGCGCTCGGCTTCGACCCGGTGCGCGCGGCCGTGGTGGCGCTCGTCGCCAACACCGCACCGGTCGCCTTCGGCGCGATGGGCACACCGGTCGTCACACTCGCCCAAGTCACCGGCCTGCCACTGGATTCCGTCGCCTCCGTGGTCGGCCGCCAGACCCCGCTGCTGGCCCTCGTCGTGCCCCTTGTACTCGTCGGACTGGTCGACGGCCGGCGCAATCAGAAGGGGCCGTGCGAAGCGCGTCGTTGAGGGGTGGTGGTCGGGCGACGGGCGGGAGAGAGACCTGGGTGCCCGCCCTGGTGTGCGGAGTCGCCTTCGCCGCCGCCCAGTTCGCCGCCTCGAACTACGTCTCCGTGCAACTCGCCGACATCGGCGCATCCTTGGCGGGCGCCGCCGCCCTGGTCGCCGTACCGCAGGCGCGCAGGCCCGCCGCCGAGTCCGTACGAGCGGCGGTCCTGACCGGCGTACGCAGCGAGGACCTGGACCGGGAGGACCCGCGCCCCGAGGTCGTGCGCGCGTACGCCCCGTACGCGCTGATCGTCGTCATCTTCTCGATCGCGCAGATCCCGGCGGTCAAGGACTGGCTGGCGCACGCGACCCGTACGTACGACTGGCCCTTCCTGGACGTCGTCACCCCCGAGGGCAAGCCGGTCGGGGGCAATGTCCTCACGCTCCCGCTCGTGTCGACCGGCGGCACCCTCGTCCTGGTCGCCGGACTGTGCACGGCCGTCGTACTCGGGGTGCACGCGCGTGTGGCGGTCGAGGAATGGGCGGCGACGGTGCGCGAGTTGAGGTTCGCGATCCTGACCGTGACGTCCGTGCTGGCCCTCGCCTACGTCATGAACCTCTCCGGACAGGCGGCCACGATCGGCCACTTCGTGGCGGCGGCCGGAGCGGGGCTCGCCTTCTTGTCACCCGTTCTGGGCTGGTTCGGCGTGGCGGTGTCCGGCTCCGACACCTCGGCGAACGCCCTTTTCGGTGCCCTCCAGGTGAGCGCGGCCCACGAGTCGGGGCTGTCTCCCGAACTGCTCGCCGCCGCCAACAGTTCGGGCGGAGTGCTCGGCAAGATGATCTCGCCGCAGAACCTGACCATCGCGTGCGCGGCGGTCGGGCTCGCGGGCCGTGAGGGCGACCTGCTGCGCAAAGTGCTCCCGTGGAGTGCCGGGCTGCTGCTGATCATGTGTCTGATCGTGCTGGGCCAGAGCTCACCGGTCCTCGGCTGGATGCTGCCCTGACGGCCGGATTCGACCCCGTGCGTTACCTCCGGGTGACGCTTGGGGCTCCCAGATGACGAGCGAGCGTCCGATCGGCCCCTTCACGGCGGGCTGTCAGCCGGTACGGGTAGTTTGGGGCGACCGAAGTGGACTTCTGGAGGGTTGGCCGTGACTGCTGATCTGTCGCAGCTCGTGAAGGCGTACGACGTACGCGGGGTGGTCCCGGACCAGTGGGACGAGTCGATGGCCGAGCTCTTCGGGGCGGCCTTCGTCCAGGTGACCGGAGCGGACGCCCTCGTGATCGGGCACGACATGCGGCCCTCGTCGCCCGGCCTGTCGCGCGCCTTCGCACGCGGAGCCGCGGCACGCGGTGTCGACGTGACCGAAATCGGCCTGTGCTCCACCGATCAGCTGTACTATGCGTCCGGTGCGTTCAACCTGCCGGGCGCCATGTTCACGGCCTCGCACAACCCCGCCCAGTACAACGGCATCAAGATGTGCCGCGCGGGCGCCGCCCCGGTCGGCCAGGACACCGGCCTGGCCGAGATCCGCGAACTCGTCGAGTCCTGGCTCGACTCGGGCCTCCCGGCCTCCGACGCGACACCGGGAACGATCACGCAGCGTGACACGTTGGAGGACTACTCGGCGTACCTCCGCTCGCTCGTCGACCTGACCGACATCCGCCCCCTGAAGGTCGTGGTCGACGCGGGCAACGGCATGGGCGGGCACACGGTGCCGACGGTCTTCGAGGGCCTTCCCCTCGACCTCGTCCCCATGTACTTCGAACTGGACGGCACGTTCCCGAACCACGAGGCGAACCCGCTGGACCCGGCGAACATCGTGGATCTCCAGCAGCGCGTGCGCGAGGAGAGCGCCGACATCGGCATCGCCTTCGACGGAGACGCGGACCGCTGCTTCGTCGTCGACGAGAACGGCGACCCGGTCTCCCCGTCCGCGATCACCGCCCTGGTCGCCGCCCGCGAACTCGGCAAGCACGGCGGCGGCACGGTCATCCACAACCTCATCACCTCCTGGTCGGTGCCCGAGGTCGTCCGCGAGCACGGCGGCACCCCGGTCCGCACCCGCGTCGGCCACTCCTTCATCAAGGCCGAGATGGCCCGCACCGGCGCGATCTTCGGCGGCGAGCACTCCGCGCACTACTACTTCCGCGACTTCTGGAACGCCGACACGGGCATGCTGGCCGCCCTGCACGTCCTCGCCGCCCTCGGCGGCCAGGACGGTCCGCTCTCCGAGCTCGTCGCCGAGTACGACCGCTATGTCGGCTCCGGCGAGATCAACTCCACGGTCGACGACCAGGCGGCCCGTCTCGCCGCGATCAAGGCCGCGTACGAGGGCCGCGAGGGTGTCACCATCGACGAGCTCGACGGTCTGACCGTCACCTCGGACGACTCGTGGTTCAACGTCCGCCCCTCCAACACGGAGCCCCTGCTCCGCCTGAACGCCGAGGCGAAGGACGAGCCGACGATGGCGAAGGTGCGCGACGAGATCCTGGAAATCATCAGGGGCTGAACACCCCGAGTGCCGTCTCCCCCCGACAGTTGTTCGCCCACGGGGTGGGCGGGGATCCGCTCACGCAGTTCCCCGCGCCCCCAAAGCCCCGGCCCACACCTCCAGCCCGTCCGACGTTTGAGACCGAGGCGGGAGACCGATGCCCCACCCACCCCGGCCCGCACCATTCAGCCTGTCCGGCGTTTGAGGACGAGCCCTTCGGGCGATGCGGGGGTGAGGGGGCGGAGCCCCTGGGGATGATGGGGGTCCCCCCTGCTCGAGCGAAGTCGAGAGCTTGGGGGAGGGTAGGGGCGGCGGGGGCGAAATCACCTCGTCCACACACCCCGGCACCCCACCCCCCACAGCGGTACGCTGACCAGGCCGCATCCACCCTGTTCGAAAGGACACCCCATGCCGCTCGAAGCCGGCCTCCTGGAGATCCTCGCCTGCCCGGCCTGCCACGCCCCGCTCAAGGAGCAGGAGAGCGAGCTGCTCTGCACGAGCCAGGACTGCGGTCTCGCCTACCCGGTCCGGGACGGCATCCCCGTACTCCTCGTCGACGAGGCCCGCCGCCCCGGTTAACACCCCCCACCGGCGACACCCACCCCACAGGCGAATCAGGCGACAGAGGCAACACACCGGCGATCGGGAGGCTGCCGACCCATGCTCGACGAATCGCTGCTCGACGACCCAGAGGCGCTCGCCCGCGCCGACCGTCGCGAGCTGCTCCGGGGCGCCGCGGAGGCCGGCGCCCGCGTGCGTACCGCGGTCCGGCACGCCACGGAAGCCGGAATCGCGGAACTGAAGCCGGACGGCCGCCCACGCGCCGTCCTGATCGCCGGCCCCGGCCTGGCCGCCACCGGCGTCGCCGAACTGCTCGGCACACTCGCCGGAGCCAGCTGCCCCATCACCCGGCTCACCCCCACCGGCGTCGCCCCCGCGTCCGGCGCCCTCCGCTGGGAGCTGCCCGGCTGGGCGGGCCCGGTGGACCTCCTGCTGATCGCCACCCCCGACGGCAGCGAACCAGGCCTCGAACTCCTGGTCGAGCAGGCATACCGGCGCGGCTGCTCCGTCGTGGCGGTGGCCCCCGCCGGCACCCCGATCGTGGAGGCGGTGCAGGGCACGCACGGCCTGTTCGTACCGATGGCGACCGCCCCGTACGAGCCGACCGAACCCCTCGCGGCCTCCGCCCCGGGCGTCCTGTGGGCCCTGCTCACCCCGTTGCTCGCACTGCTGGACCGCACCGGCCTGGTCTCCGCCCCGCCCGAGGCGCTGGAGAAGGTCGCCGACCGCCTCGACCGCGTCGCCGAACGCTGCGGCCCGGCCATCGCGCCCTACAGCAACCCGGCCAAGACGCTCGCCGCCGAGCTCGCCGAAGCACTTCCGGTGATCTGGACGGAGGGCACCTCCGCGGGCCCCGCGGGCCGCCGCTTCACCGCCGCGCTCGCGGAACTGGCCGGCCGCCCCGCCCTCACCGCGGAACTCCCCGAAGCGCTCGCCGCCCACAGCGTCCTGCTCTCGGGCGCGCTGGCCGCGGCCGCCGACCCCGACGACTTCTTCCGCGACCGCGTCGAGGAGCAGCAGGTCCTCCACGCACGCGTGGTCCTCCTGCGCGACCGCCCGGCCGGCGGCCTCACCGCCGGGCCCGCCGCCCGCGAGCTGGCCCTCAGCCACGACACCGCGATCAGCGAGCTCGAACCCGAGGAGGGCGGCGACCTCGAAACCCTCGCGGAACTGATCGCCGTCACGGATTTCGCCGCCGTTTACCTGGCGCTCGCTTCAGGGGCCTGATCTTGTAGCCAGGCATCCCGATCGGCCCCGGCCGACCCGGGACTCTTGACCAGCGCAGCGCACGTACGGAGAGAACGACACACATGGACCGCCTCGACAACACCGTCCGCCCCTACGCCTGGGGCTCGACCACCGCCATCCCGCGGCTGCTCGGCGTCGAGCCGACCGGTGAACCGCAGGCGGAGATGTGGATGGGCGCCCACCCGGGCGCTCCCTCCCGCACGGCGCGCGGTCCCCTCGACGAGGTCATCGGCGAGGACCCCGAGAAGGAACTCGGCCGCGCGGCCGTCGCCAAGTTCGGCCCCCGCCTGCCGTTCCTGCTCAAGATCCTCGCCGCGGGCGCGCCCCTCTCCCTCCAGGTGCACCCCAACCTCGAACAGGCGAAGGAGGGGTACGAGGACGAGGAGCGCCGCGGCATCCCGATAACCGCCTCGCACCGCAACTACAAGGACGCCAACCACAAGCCCGAACTGATCTGCGCCCTCACCGAGTTCGACGGCCTGTGCGGCTTCCGCAGCCCCGACGAGGCCGCCGAAGTGCTCGCGCGCCTGGACGTCGACTCCCTCAAGCCGTACGTCGACCTCCTGCACGCCCACCCGCAGGACGCGGCGCTGCGCGAGGTCCTGACGGCGGTGCTGAGCGCGGACCCCGACGACATGGCCCACACGGTCACCGAGGCCGCGGCCGCCTGCGACCGTCTCGGCGGCGCCTACGCCCCCTACGCCGACATCGCCCACCACTACCCGGGCGACCCCGGCGTGATCGCCGCGATGCTCCTCAACTACGTCCAACTCCAGCCCGGCGAGGCCCTGTTCCTCGGCGCCGGCGTCCCGCACGCCTATCTGAACGGCCTCGGCGTCGAAATCATGGCCAACAGCGACAACGTCCTGCGCTGCGGCCTGACCCCCAAGCACGTCGACGTCCCCGAACTCCTGCGCATCGTCCGCTTCGAGGCGAGCGACCCCGGCGTCCTGCGCCCGGAGGCGTCCCCCGACGGCGAGGAGGTCTACGCGACCCCCATCGACGAGTTCCGCCTCTCCCGGTACACCCTCGCGGAGGGCGCCGCCCCGCACGACCTCACGCGCGACACCCCGCAGATCCTGCTCTGCACGGCGGGTTCCGTACGCGCCGACGCCAACACGCTCGCCCCCGGCGAGTCGGTCTTCGTACCGGCGGGAGAAAAGGCGGAGGTGTCCGGATCCGGCACGATCTTCCGTGCGACAGTGGTGGCCTGACGAGGCGACTGTGACGGCCAGACGTACCGCCGTCGGACCGGGCTGCAACAATGGCCCACCGCAAAGGGCGGGCAAAGCCCGGACCGGCGTACGAGGGTACGAACGGGGCCCGGACGGCGTACGAAGGGACAGCAGGAGCACATGAGCGCTTCAGGCGGCACCAAAGCGATCGTGGCGGCACTCGGCGCCAATCTCGCGATCGCGGCATCGAAGTTCGTGGCGTTCGCCTTCAGCGGTTCGTCCTCGATGCTCGCCGAGGGCGTCCACTCGCTCGCCGACTCCGGCAACCAGGCCCTGCTCCTGATCGGCGGAAAGAAGGCCCAGCGCGAGGCGACCCCCCAGCACCCCTTCGGCTATGGCCGCGAGCGCTACATCTACGCCTTCCTCGTCTCGATCGTCCTCTTCTCGGTCGGCGGCATGTTCGCCGTCTACGAGGGCTACGAGAAGATCAAGCACCCGCACCAGATCGAGCACTGGTACTGGCCGGTGGGCGTCCTGGTGTTCGCGATCATCGCCGAGGGCTTCTCCTTCCGTACGGCCATCAAGGAGTCCAACGAACTGCGGGGCACGCACTCCTGGTCGCAGTTCATCCGCCGCGCCAAGGCCCCCGAGCTGCCGGTCGTCCTCCTGGAGGACTTCGGCGCGCTCATCGGTCTGGTCCTCGCCCTCGGCGGCGTCGGCCTCGCCCTGCTCACGGACGACGGCGTCTGGGACGGCATCGGCACGCTCTGCATCGGCATCCTGCTCATCCTCATCGCGCTGGTCCTCGCCGCCGAGACCAAGTCCCTCCTGCTGGGCGAGGCCGCAGGCGTCGAAGAGGTCAAGAAGATCGAGGCCTCGATCGTCGACGGCCACACGGTCACCGGCATCATCCACATGCGCACGCTCCACCTCGGCCCGGAGGAGCTCCTGGTCGCCGCGAAGATCGCCGTCCAGCACGACGACACGGCCGCCGAGGTCGCCACCGCGATCAACGCCGCCGAGGCCCGCATCCGCGCCGCCGTCCCGATCGCCCGCGTGATCTACCTGGAACCGGACATCTACAGCGAGGCGGAGGCCGCGAAGGGCCCGAACCCCGAAGCGACCCCCGGGGGCCCCGCCCAGACACCGTCCGAACACTGACCCGCCCGGCATCCACCCGCCCGAAGACGAGCCCCACACCTTGTCCGGGAACGCCCGTTGGCCGGAGCCGGACTGGGGCGGCCCGGGGCGACCGGTGTAGCTTGGTGGCTGAGCCAGACGTCGCTGCTGATGGCGGTCGGGCGGTCCCACCGCGGACCGGCCGAGGGAGAGAGGGCCTCCGACGGACTGCGCTGCGCGCACCAGGCACACCTGTGTCCTGCTGTGGGGCACGTCCGTGCCCTGCTCGGGCATGCGTATGTCCGCGCCGCGCAGACAGCCGTATTCACCTCGCCCCAATCCAGACCACGAGGAGCAGCTCGCAATGACGACTGTCGACAACCGACAGGACTTCAAGGTCGCCGACCTCTCCCTGGCCGAGTTCGGCCGCAAGGAGATCACCCTCGCCGAGCACGAGATGCCCGGCCTGATGTCGATCCGCAAGGAGTACGCCGCCACGCAGCCCCTCGCGGGCGCCCGCGTCACCGGCTCCCTGCACATGACGGTGCAGACCGCCGTCCTCATCGAGACCCTGGTCGCCCTCGGCGCCGAGGTCCGCTGGGCCTCCTGCAACATCTTCTCCACCCAGGACCACGCCGCCGCCGCCATCGCGGTCGGTCCGAACGGCACGCCCGACAACCCGCAGGGCGTCCCGGTCTTCGCCTGGAAGGGCGAGACCCTGGAGGAGTACTGGTGGTGCACGGAGCAGGCCCTGACCTGGCCGAACACCCCCACCGGCGGCCCGAACATGATCCTGGACGACGGCGGTGACGCCACCCTCCTCGTCCACAAGGGCGTCGAGTACGAGAAGGACGGCAAGGTCCCGTCCGTCGACACCGCCGAGTCCGAGGAGCACCGCTTCATCCTCGAACTCCTGCACCGCACCATCACCGACGGCTCGCAGAAGTGGACCCAGCTCGCCTCGGAGATCCGCGGCGTGACCGAGGAGACCACGACCGGTGTCCACCGTCTCTACGAGATGCACCGCGACGGCACCCTCCTGTTCCCGGCGATCAACGTGAACGACGCCGTCACCAAGTCGAAGTTCGACAACAAGTACGGCTGCCGCCACTCCCTGATCGACGGCATCAACCGCGCCACCGACGTCCTCATCGGTGGCAAGACCGCAGTCGTCCTCGGCTACGGCGACGTGGGCAAGGGCTGCGCGGAGTCCCTGCGCGGCCAGGGCGCCCGCGTGATCATCACCGAGATCGACCCGATCTGCGCCCTGCAGGCGGCGATGGACGGCTACCAGGTCACGACCCTCGACGAGGTCGTCGACAAGGGCGACATCTTCGTCACCACGACCGGCAACAAGGACATCATCATGGCCTCGGACATGGCCAAGATGAAGCACCAGGCGATCGTGGGCAACATCGGCCACTTCGACAACGAGATCGACATGGCCGGCCTCGCGAAGATCCCGGGCATCGTCAAGGACGAGGTCAAGCCGCAGGTCCACACCTGGAAGTTCCCCGACGGCAAGGTGATCATCGTCCTGTCCGAGGGCCGCCTGCTGAACCTGGGCAACGCCACCGGCCACCCCTCGTTCGTGATGTCCAACTCGTTCGCGGACCAGACCCTGGCCCAGATCGAGCTGTTCACCAAGCCCGACGAGTACCCGACCGACGTCTATGTGCTGCCCAAGCACCTCGACGAGAAGGTCGCCCGCCTCCACCTCGACGCCCTCGGCGTCAAGCTCACCACGCTCCGCCCGGAGCAGGCCGCGTACATCGGCGTAGAGGTCGATGGCCCGTACAAGTCGGACCACTACCGCTACTGAGCCCCCCGCCGAGCAGCGGTACCACCGCTCGGCGTACGGATGTCAGCAGGCCCCTGCCCCCGTGGCGGGGGCCTGTCCCCGATGAGGACCTGAACGCCCATGCCCCGCGGTCGTTATTCGCTCCATGATCCGCACGATCACACCCCCCTCGCCGAAGAACACTTCCACTGCGCGCCCGGCCCCTCCGGCTGGCGCTACGTCTCGCAACTGACCACCCCCTCCGGCGACCATGCCGGCTCGGTCGACCTCGCCCTCGACGAGCTCGGCCGCCCCATCCGTCTCGAACTGCACGCCGCGAGCTGGCAGGTCCGTGGCGCCGCCCTCGACGGGGTGACCTGGGTCCGCACCGACCCCACCGGCACCGAGGCCACCGAAGGCAACGTCCGCGCCCACGCCTTCACTGGCACATCCCCCGCCTTCCTCGTCGCCACCGCCCGTCTCCTGCGCCTCACCCCCGATACCCCCGCAACCCGCGTACGCCTCGTCGCCTTCACCGACCCGGTCCTCGCCCCGCGCACCGTCGACCAGTCCTGGGCCTTGATCTCGAGAGAAACACACGCCACTGACAACGGCCCCCTGGCCGTGGACGAATACCAGGTCACAGCCCTGGACACGGGGGATCAGTACGCCGTGCACCTCGCGGGAGACGTGGTCCTGGCGGCACCCGGCGTGGAGCTCGAGCACCTCGAATCCCCGCCGTCGGTCTTCGCCTGACGACGCCGGGACACGGTTCGGAGCGGGTTCAGGCGGGCGGCGCGAACCCGGTCGACGGGCGTTCGACCGGCTCGTCCCGCGGTGCCACGGGCGGCGCCTGCTGCGCCGACGCTGCCGGGCCCTCCGAGGCCGCGGACGCCGAGGGATACGGGTCCCGCGCCGAAGCGGGCGAGGAGGCACCCGACTGCGGATAGGCCTGCGGATAGAAGTGAGCGCCTGGCTGCCCCATGACAGGGCCGCCGCTCGCGCCGGGCATCCCGGCGACGAACCCGCCCGGGGCCCCGGGTACCGCCGGAGCGCTCCCGCCGCTGAAGGCCCGCCGAGCGTCCCGCGCCTGCCGTTCCTGCACCACCGCCGCCAGATAGGCGGCCGCCGGCACCCCCTGCGGCGCCGGGGACCCCGTACGGGCGGCCAGATCGGACGCGAGCCGCTCCGCCATCGCCCCGCCGACCTGAGGGTCCAGCTGCCTCATCCGCGTCAGGTACTGACGAATGGCCAGCCACAGGCCGTCCGGCACGGCCGACAGATCAAGTCCGGAGAACCGCCCCGCCAGCCAGGGCGGCGGGGGAGGCACGAAGGCCGTATGTCCGACGGGAATCCGTTCCCGCACGACGAGGGTCCCCGCGAACACGTCACCGAGCCGCCGCCCCCGAGCCGACACGAGCGAGGCGATGCACGCGATGATCCCGAACGTCATCAGAATCTCGACCACACCGATCGCACCACGCACCAACGCGTGCCGGAACCGGATGGGCCCCCCGTCGTCCCGCACCACCCGCAACCCGAAGGCCAGCTTCCCCAGCGATCGGCCGTGACTGAGTGTCTCCACCGCGATCGGGCCGCCCACCAGCAGCAGAACGAAGCTCGCGATAGACACCGCGATCCGCGCCGCATCGTCCAAGGCCGCCGTCGCGGCCAGCAGGCCGACGGTGACGATCAGATAGGCGGTCATCGACACGGCCAGATCGAGCAGCACCGCCAGCGCCCGGCTCGGCAGTTTCGCGGGGCGCAGCTCCAGCGCCACCGCCTCGCCCGTCACTAGCTCACTCACACTCGCCGTCCTTCCCCTGACCTGCCCTGAGAACGGTCAGTCTGCCAAGCTGAGGGCACATCGCGCCGCAGTACGACAAGCTGACACGCAGTACGAGAGGACGAGGAGCAGCAGAACCGATGGACCTCGACGTCTTCGTGTCCGCCCACCGCGCCGAGTGGGACCGTCTCGACGCCCTGCTGCGCCGCCAACGCCGGCTCACCGGAGCCGAGGCCGACGAACTCGTCGCCTTGTATCAACGTACGGCCACGCACCTCTCCCTGATCCAGTCCAGCGCGCCGGATCCACAGCTCACCGGGCGTCTGAGCCAACTGGTGGCACGCGCGCGTGGGGCCGTGACAGGCAACCGCCGCGCCTCGTGGCGCGATGTCACCCGCTTCCTCACGCACGGTTTCCCGGCGGCGGTATACCGCTCACGCCATTGGTGGGTCCCCACGGCGCTTCTGTCGACCCTGGTCGGCGTCGTCCTGGGATGGTGGATAGGCACGCACCCCGAGGTCCAGTCCACGATCGCGGCCCCCAGCCAGCTGCGCCAGCTCACACGCCCCGGCGGCGAGTACGAGACCTACTACTCGAGCCACCCGGCCGCGTCCTTCGCGGCCCAGGTCTGGACGAACAACGCCCAGGCCGCCGCGATGTGCCTGGTCCTGGGCATCTTCCTGGGGCTACCGGTGCTCTGGATCCTCTTCCAGAACATGCTCAACCTCGGCGTGGGCATAGGCCTGATGTCGTCGGCGGGCCGCCTCGACACCTTCCTGGGCCTGATCCTTCCGCACGGCCTCCTGGAACTGACCGCCGTCTTCGTGGCCGCGGGCACCGGTCTGCGACTGGGATGGACCTTGATAGACCCAGGCCCCCGCTCGCGCCGCACCGCACTCGCCGAAGAGGGACGCGCCGCTCTCGGCATGGCGATCGGCCTGGCTCTGATCCTCTTCGTCTCGGGCGCCATCGAAGGCTTCGTCACGCCGTCCGGTCTCCCCACCTGGGCCCGTGTCGGCATAGGAATCGCCGCTGAACTGGCCTTCCTCGCGTACGTCTATGTCCTGGGCGGTCGCGCGGTACGGGCCGGCGACACCGGTGACGTCGACGAGTCCGAGCGCAGCGCGACTCTTCCGACGGCCGCCTGATGTGCGTTCACCCCCGTTGACCTGCTAGTCTCCTCTTCGCCCCACAGGAGCCGTTGACACGGAGCCGGTGGGGAGGTAGATTCGAACAGTTGCCTAGAGCTGGACAAGTCCAGACGGTGGCAGTTAGTATCTGCCAGCTTCTTGTGAATGCGATTCCCGAGAAGCACCTCCCGATTATTCAGGACTGAGCGGCCGGTAAGGCCGGTCAAAAACTTCTGATAAAGTCGGACTCGCCGAAAGAGAGCCGGAAGGCAATCAAATAGGCAAAGGCCCTCCAACGGCCACCGGAAATGAATTCCGACCGGAAACGGAACGGAAAACGGATCTGGTAAGGTTGGAAACACAGAAGGGAAGCGCCCGGAGGAAAGCCCGAGAGGGTGAGTACAAAGGAAGCGTCCGTTCCTTGAGAACTCAACAGCGTGCCAAAAATCAACGCCAGA